>CAIWTL010000501.1 GCA_903915555.1 uncultured Micrococcales bacterium
ACGCAGCGACAGTTGATCGTCAAGAACATGGCGGCGGACAACCCGATCGTCCGGCAGCAGAAGATCCTGCTGTACGTCTTCCCGCTCATGTTCGCGGTCGGGGGCATCAACTTCCCGGTCGGTGTCCTCATCTACTGGTTCACCACGAACCTGTGGTCCATGGGACAGCAGTTCTGGGTCATCCGGAACAACCCCCAGCCGAACACCCCGGCCCACGAGGCCTACCTGCAGCGGAAGGCCGAGAAGGAGGCCCGCAAGGCGGTCAAGCGTGGCGAGGTCGCCAGTGTCGAGGAGGCATTGGCGCCGGAACCGCCCCCGCAGGCGAAGCGGGTACAGCCCAAGAAGCAGTCGAGGAGCCAACGCAAGCGGGTGGCCCCGACATCCGATGACGACGCCCAGTAAGGAGCCAGAGTGAGCGATCAGCGCACGGAAATAGTGGTAGACAAAGCGGTGGACGACGGATTCAGTGGGGATTCACCCGTTGAATCCGCCGAAACCGTTGTCTCGGCGGAGGCTGTGGACTCGGAGGAGGTCGTGGCCACCGAGGAGGACGCCGAGGAGATGGTCGACGAGGGCGAGGTCGCTGCCGACTACCTCGAGGGGCTGCTCGACATCGCCGATCTGGATGGCGACATCGACATCACGGTGGAGAACGGCCGACCGGCCGTCGCCGTGATCGAGGTGAACACCGGTGATCTGGCCAGCCTGGTCGGAGATGACGGAGCCGTGCTCAGCGCCCTGCAGGACCTGACGCGTCTCGCGGTGACCCGCGAGACGGGCCAGCGGTCCCGGCTCATGCTCGACATCGCCGGCCACCGGGCGACCCGCCGTGCCGAGCTGCAACGCGTCGCGCGCCACGCCATCGACGAGGCCAAGGCCTCCGGTGAGCCGGTGCGGATGGCGGCCATGACGCCGTTCGAGCGCAAGGTCGTCCATGATGAGGTTGCCGCTGCCGGCCTGACGAGTGAGTCGGAAGGCAGTGAGCCGCACCGGTACGTCGTCATCACCCCGGCGTGACCGACGTTCCACGTGAAACACTGCTCCAGTTGGAGCAGTTCCTCGCCGGGCCCGGGATCGAGCGTGGGTTGATCGGTCCCCGCGAGGCTCCGCGGCTATGGGACCGACACATCCTCAACTGTGCCGTCGTCGCCTGGGAACCGGGCCTGATCCCGGATGGCGCCTCGGTGGTCGATGTGGGGTCGGGGGCAGGTCTGCCCGGGGTCGTGTGGGCCATGTGCCGGCCAGACCTCACCGTCACCCTGGTCGAGTCCCTGCAGCGGCGGACGATCTTCCTGACCGAACTTGTCGAGGAGTTCGACCTGTCGGCCCGGGTCTCGGTGATCAGGTCCCGCGCCGAGGACCTCCACGAGCAGACCTTCGACGTGGCCACGGCCCGGGCCGTGGCGCCACTACCGCGTCTCCTGCCCTGGCTCGCCCCCCTGACCCGGGGATCCATCCTGGCCCTCAAGGGCCAGACGGCAGCCGACGAGGTCGGGCAGGCAGCCCCCGTGGCTCGGCGCCTGGGCCTCTCGGAGGCCGAGATCGTCACCGTCGGGACCGGGGTGACCGACCCGCCGACCACGGTCGTCCGGTATCTCACCACCACGACCTAGTCTTGACTCCGGCAACGAGGTCGATCCGGAGGTAGCGATGTCCTGGGAAGTGGTTCCCCCCTTCGGCGCGTGTGTCGCTCCTCTCGCGACACCGGATGTTCCACGTGAAACATCGCAGGGTTCGGACACCCCGAGCGCCCTGTCCGCCCCCGTCGCTCCTCCGCCTCCTGATCCCGAGGTGGTCGCCCGGGAGCGCATGACCCGCCTGCTCGGCCTCGCAGACGCCGATCCGCTGCCCCGACCGACCCGACCGCGCCTGGTGGCCGTGGCCAATCAGAAGGGTGGAGTGGGTAAGACGACGACGGCGGTGAACCTCGCCGCGGGCCTCGCCCTCCAGGGTCAGCGGGTCCTGGTCATCGACATGGATCCCCAGGGGAATGCCTCCACCGCCCTCGACCTGCCCCACGAGACCGGGGTGTACGACGTGCTCGTCTCCGGCGCCCCACTGGCCGACGCCGTGCACGAGGTCGGCGGTCTCCCCGATCTGTGGGGGGTGCCGGCCTCCGTCGACCTGGCGGGAGCCGAGATCGAACTGGTCAGCCATGTCGCCCGGGAGGTCCGCCTGCGCAGGGCGCTCGAGGTGTACCTCGCGCAGCATGAGGAGGCCCACGGTCGCCTCGACTACGTCATCATCGACTGTCCGCCGAGTCTGGGCCTGCTCACCCTCAACGCGCTCGCCGCCGCACACGAGGTGCTGATCCCACTGCAGACCGAGTACTACGCTCTCGAGGGGCTCACGCACCTGCTGGGGACCGTGTCGCTGATCCAGGAACACCTCAACCCCGAGCTGCGCATCACGGGCATCCTGCTGACGATGTATGACGGCCGGACCAAACTCGCTCCCCAAGTGGCCGATGAGGTACGCACCCATTTCCCGGAACGTGTCCTCGCCACGGCGATCCCGCGCACGGTGCGGGTCAGCGAGGCGCCCTCGTACGGCCAGACCGTCCTGCAGTACGACCCGGCGAGCCCGGGCGCCAAGGCCTATCTCGCGGCTGCCCGCGAGTTCGCGGGAGCGGTCGTCGATCTCACCGACGCCGCCACTGCCGGCGACGGCGACGCACCTGTCGGGACGGAGTCCGGGGGAGAACCCCACGGGGCGTTGTCCACACCATCTCCCGGTCCGGCGGACGAAGGGAAGGCGGCGGCGGATGTCTGATTACTCCCGTTCTGTCCCGGTTCCGATCACGTATTTCGGACATCAACCCGAAACGCGGGCGTCGCAGCCCGCCCCGGTCGTCCACAGCACTGTCCACAGGGCCGCCCCGCGGTGGCCGCACGTCCATGGGGCCGCCCCTGCGGCACCCGCCGGGAGGAGAGCACCATGAGTCAACGTCGCGGTCTGGGAAGGGGACTGGGGGCACTCATCCCGAGCGGTGGCGTCGCCACCGAGGACGCGCCAGCGCAGTCGGTACCGACGGACCCGCCGGTGAGCGAGCGGGTCGTTGACCTGCGAGGGGGCGCCCCGACGGAGTACGAGGTCCCGGCCGACCCGGGGTCGGGACAGTTGGTCTACCGGGAACTCCCGCTCACCGACATCGTGCCGAACCCCCGTCAGCCGCGGCAGGTGTTCGATGACGACGCTCTGGCCGAACTGGTCCACAGCATCACCACCGTCGGGCTGCTGCAACCCATTGTGGTGCGCCCGGGCGAGACGGGATTCGAACTCGTGGCGGGCGAGCGGCGGCTGCGTGCCTCCCGGTTGGCCGGCCTCGAGCGGATCCCCGCCCTCATCCGACACACCGACGATGACGCCATGCTCCGCGATGCCCTGCTGGAGAACCTCCACCGCGTGCAACTGAATGCCCTCGAGGAGGCAGCCGCCTACTCCCAGCTGATGACGGATTTCGCGTGCACCCAGGAGGAGCTCGCCCAGCGGGTGGGGCGATCGCGCCCGCAGGTGGCCAACACCCTCCGACTGCTCAAGTTGCCTCCCACGGTGCAGCGCCGGGTGGCTGCCGGAGTTCTCAGCGCCGGCCACGCCCGGGCGATCCTCGGGGCCGGCGACCCCGACCGCATGGAGAGTCTGGCCACCCGGGTGGTGGCAGAGGGCCTCAGTGTCCGGGCCGTGGAGGAGTTGGTGCTGGTCGACCAGGAGGGTACGCGCGGCCGCAGGTCACCTCGCAAGCCGTCCGGTAATCGGATACCGGTGGAGTACCAGGAGGCGGCCGATCGCCTCGGTGAACACCTCGAGACCCGGGTCCGGATCGAGGGCTCGAAGAAGGGCAGGCTCCTCATCGAGTTCGCGGACGTGGCCGACCTCGCTCGCATCGTCGAGGCGATCCTGCCCCCGGAGCCTCCCCGAGGCTGAGACAGGGACCGGCTGATCCTGATCGACTGCCGGGCTTCTCGTCGGCACCCTCGTCAGTCGCCCCGGGCCACGGCGGCGCGCACGAGACCCGCGAAGACGGTTCCCAGATCCTTCGACGCCGTCTCGAGAGCCAACGGGAACAGTGACGTCTCGGTCATGCCGGGAGCGACGTCCACCTCCAGGAACTGCGGCCGACCCGACGCGTCGATCATGAGATCTACGCGGGAGTAGTCCCGCAGGCCCATACGGCGGTGGACCGTCATCGCCAGCTCGACGGCTGCGGAAGCGGTGGCATCGGAGACCCGCGCGGGGCAGAAGAACTCCGTGAGACCCGCCGTGTACCGGGCGTCGTAGTCGTACAGTCCCCCGTCGGGAACGATCTCCACGGGAGGGAGGGCGAGCAGTTCCCCCTCGTTCTCGTAGAGGGAGACCGCCACCTCCGTCCCCACGATGCAGGACTCGAGGAGTGCCACGTCACCGTAGGCGAAGGCGCCGACCATGGCGGCGGGAAGCTGACCCGCCTCGGTCACGATGGACGCGCCCAGCGCCGAACCTCCCCGCGTGGGCTTCACCACCAGCGGCAGGCCCAGTTCGACGACGAGCCGTTCGAGCAGCGGCTGGGCGCCCAGTTCCCGGAACATGGAGTGGGGGAGCGCAACGGCAGGGGGGGTGTCGAGACCCCAGGAGCGCACCGCGGCTTTGCCCACACTCTTGTCGAAAGAGATCCGCGCGGCGTCGGGGGTGGATCCCACGTAGGGGATCTCGAAGGATGTGAGGACGTCGGCGAGGGCCCCGTCCTCCCCCGCTGCCCCGTGGAGCAGCGGGATGACGCAGTCGGGCCGGGCGTCGGACAGGATTCCCAGGAGGTGGGAGTCGACGTCGGCGGTGGTGACGGCGAATCCCTGCGACCGCAGCGCCTCCGCCACACGGCGCCCCGAGCGGATCGAGACGTCACGCTCGGGGGACAGGCCACCGCACAGCACGAGGACGCTGGGGTTCGAGTCGTTCATGGTTCCCTCTCAGGCCAGGTCGGGGCCAGGCGTCGCCGACCCCTCGGGGGAGTGCAGGGCCGCGCCGGTTCCGAAGGTCGAACTGATCTCCAGTTCGGCTTCCATGACACCCGCGAGACGGCGCACCCCCTCCCGGATGCGGTCGGGGTCGGGGAAGCAGTAGGACAGGCGCAGGTTCTGGCGCCCCTGACCGTCGACATAGAACCCGGTACCGGGTACGTAGGCCACGAGGGCGCTGACGGCCCGCGGCAGCATCGCCGTCGCATCCAGGCCCTCCGGCAGCGTCAACCAGGAGTAGAAACCGCCCGCCGGGCGCGTCCACGAGGTGCCCGGCGGCATGTGGGTGTCGAGGCTGCCCAGCAGGGCATCGCGCCGGTCCCGGTAGATGTCGCGGAAGGAGTCGACCTGCTCCCGCCACGGCTGTGTCGCCAAGAACTCGGACACGACACCCTGGGTGAAGTTGGACGGACACAACACGGCCGCCTCGGCGGCGAGAACCAACTTCTCGCGCACTCCGTGCGGCGCGACGGCCCAGCCCACCCGAAGACCCGACGCCAACGTCTTGGAGAACGACCCGAGGTACACCACCTGATCGGCGTCATCGGCCCTGATCGCCCGGGGAACGACGCCGTCGAAGCCCAGCAGGGCATAGGGATCGTCCTCGAGGATCAGCAGGTTCTCGCGCAGTGCGACGTCCAGGACCTCCTTGCGTCGCTGCGCCGACTGGGTGATCCCGGCGGGATTGTGGAACGACGGGATGGTGTAGATCATCTTGATCGTCCGACCATCGCGACGCAGTCGCTCGATGGTCTCGCTGAGAGCCTCGGGTACAAGGCCCTGCTCGTCCATCGGCACGTGGACGACGTCGCACTCGTAAGCCTGGAAGATACCGAGCGCCCCGACGTAACTGGGTGACTCGACCAGGACCACGTCGCCGGGGTTGCAGAAGACGCGGACCACGAGGTCGAGGGCCATCTGGCTGCCGGTCGTGACCACCACGTCGTCGGGGTGTGCCACGACGCCGACATCACCCATCACATCCAGGATCTGCTCGCGCAGGATCACGTCCCCCTGCCCCGATCCGTACTGCAGCGCGGCGGGCCCGCGGTCGCGGATCAGGCGGGCCACGGTGTCCGCCAGGGTGTCCAGCGGAAGAGCATCCACATAGGGCATGCCCCCGGCCAGCGACACGACCTCGGGGCGCGAGGCGACGGCGAACAGCGCCCGGATCTCCGAGGCACGCATCCCGACCGCTCGGTCGGCGTAGGCGTCGATCCACGGATCCAGGCGCGAGCCGGGGCGGCTGTGCTCGGCGGACACTGGGGCTCCTTCACGCGTGGGCCGCCGGGAGACGGCCACTCGCTCTACGATGCCCGAGTGAGGCGCGTATTCCAAAGTCGACTCTCCTGGATGGTCGCAGCGTTCCTGGCGGCAGCCGGAGCGGCCTTCCTGTGGGGCCTGCTCCGACCCCACCCGCCGTCGTCCTACCGGGCGGCGCTGGAGGATCAACGCGGCCGCAGGGGAGCCCCCTGACCGTCGACGCTGCCCCGATCCGGTGGAAGGCCGCGGCGAATCAGGTCAGAGGACGTGCTCGGGGCTGAAGAACCGCCCCACCGACTCGGCGATGGCCGCGGCCAGCGTGTCGGTGAATACCGCGTCGGTGAGCCGGGCCGAGTCCCCGGGAGATGCGAGGTTGCCGATCTCGACGCGGACACAGGGCATCCGCGTCAGCCGCAACAGATCCCAGGTGCGGCCGGCGCGGTCGAGGCTGGCGAGATCGGTGCGCTCGGTGATCCCGTCGAGCAGCAGACTCGCAGCCAGTTGGCCCGGTACCGAGGTCGAGCCGCCCCCGTCGTGGCCGTAGTAGTAGGTGGCGACGCCGGAGGCCCGGTCGGCGTTGTCCGCCACGGTGAGGTTCAGGACGAGATCGGCGCCGAGATCATTGGCGAAGCGAGCGCGCTCGTCCTCCGCGGCCGAGACCCCCACGGGCAGCGTCAAGGACCGGGTGACCATGACCTGCGTACCCTGAGCGACCAGGCGCCCCTCGATGCGGGAGGCGAGTCCGGCGACGATGGTCGCCTCGTGCTCAGCCGTCCCCGGGTCGAGGATCACGATCTTGCCGCGGACCCCGGTGCGGATGTCGCTGAGGGAGTACTTCTCGCGAACCGCCTGCCCGGACTGCTGTCCGACGGTGCGTTTCAGTTGGCCGAGGGCGCGGAACATGGCCGGGCCGCATACCCCGTCGGCCCGGATCCCTGTATTGCGCTGGAACTCGCGGATCGCGTGGTCGGTCTGCGGGCCCAGATGACCGTCCTCGCGTCCGCACGGGAAGCCGAGGGCGTTGAGACGCTGCTGCAACGCGAGGACGTCCTCGCCGACGGTGGGGTGGGCCGCGGCGTAGGACAGCACCCGGTCCCCGAGTCGCCAGCGGGCCTCCTCCAGCCGCCGGAAGGTCTCGGGGCCCACCACGCCGTCGACGGTGATGCCGCGTTGCCGCTGGAACTCGCGGACCGCCTGTTCGACGGCCTCGTCGTAGTCGGCGCTGACCAGTGCGGTGGTGGCCCATTGCGCGGGCTCCGGCGGCTCGTCGAGCGGTCCGCTGCGCAGCGGATCCTCGTCGGCGTGCTGCTCGAGATACGTGGACCCGGGCAGCAGTCCCAACCGCGCGAGACGAGCGCGGACCTCCGCGACGGCGGGTCCGCGGTCGCCCAGCCTGAATCCCGTCACAGGAACTCGGCGAGGTCCTTAAGGAGCGCCTGCTTCGGCTTCGCCCCGACGATCTGCTTGACGACCTGGCCGCCCTGGAACACGTTCATCGTGGGGATGCTGACGATGCCGTAGGCGGACGCCGTCTGGGGGTTCTCGTCGACGTTCAGCTTGACGATACTGATCTTGTCGGCGTTCTCCCCGGCGATCTCGTCGAGGATCGGGGAGACCATGCGGCACGGGCCGCACCACTCCGCCCAGAAGTCGACGACGACGGGCTTGTCCGACTGCAGGACGTCCTCGGTGAACGTCGCGTCGGTCACGTCCTTGGTGTTCGCACCCACGGTGCCTCCCTGTTCGCGAGCATCTGCTCGTGTTGCTGACGGCCGCCGCGGGGGACCCGCCGACCGGTGACTGCCGCTAACCCTATGCCCGCCCCGCGGCGGACGGGAACGTCACTCGCGGACGAATTCGAGATAGCGCTCGGCATCGAGGGCCGCGGCGCATCCGGACCCGGCCGCGGTGATGGCCTGCCGGTACCGATGGTCCACGAGATCGCCGCAGGCGAAGACCCCGTCGACGTTGGTCCACGTGGTGGGATGGCGGACTACGACGTATCCGGAGTCGTCGAGTTCCACCTGCCCCTTGACCAGTTCGGAGCGGGGGTCGTGGCCGACTGCCACGAACAGACCGGTGACGGCCAACTCGCTGCTCTCACCGGTCTTGAGGTTCTCGAGGGTCACCCCCGTGAGCTTGTCCTCGCCGTGGATCGCCGTGACGGCGCTGTCCCACGCGAACTCGATCTTGGGGTTGGCCATGGCACGCTGGGCCATCGTGGCGCAGGCGCGCAGTTCGTCGCGCCGGTGGATGACGGTGACCTTGTCCGCGAATCGGGTGAGGAAGGTCGCCTCCTCCATGGCCGAGTCCCCGCCGCCCACGACGGCGACATGCTGTCCCTTGAAGAAGAAACCGTCGCAGGTGGCGCACCAGGAGACACCGTGGCCGGACAGCCGCTTCTCGTTGGGAAGGCCCAACTCGCGGTACCCCGAGCCCATCGCGAGGACGAGGGTCTTGGCGCGATGTTCCTGGCCACTGCCGTCCACGACGGTCTTGACGGGGCCGTCCACGTTCATCTCGACGACGTCGTCGGTGATGATCTCCGCGCCGAAGCGCTCCGCCTGAGCCCGCATGTTCATCATGAGATCCGGACCCATGATCCCCTCGGGGAATCCCGGGAAGTTGTCGACCTCGGTGGTGTTCATCAGGGCGCCGCCCGCCGTGACGGACCCCTCGAAGACCAGGGGGTCCAGATTGCCTCTCCCGGCGTAGATGGCGGCGGTGTAGCCGGCCGGCCCTGAGCCCACCACGATCACGTTACGAATATCGGTCACAACTGGTCCCTTCCGCGGCGAAGCCTAACCGCCCGGCAACAACGAACCACGATCGCGGTTCATTCCGTCGAGGCGCCACCTCACGGAACGGCGACGTCCTCCAGAACCTGAGAGGTTTCCTTGCGGCAGATCAGGGCCAGCACCCGGCGCGGGGGCTCGACCACCGCGACCACGGCCGGCCGGTCCTCGTAGTAGCCGCGGTCGGCGACCATCACCTTCGCCGCCTTGGCGACGCGGACGATGCATTCGATGATCTTGCGGGCGGCCCGGGGCGCCATCACGGCGGTGGGGTTGGCACGGAGGGACGGCCCCCCGCACCGAGGCAACAGGGCCTGGGCCTGCGTCGCCAGACCGGCCTGGTCGTAGTACGTACCCGTCCGGTAGGCCACCGTGTCGCCCTCTCCGGTCGGGGCGCCGGTCGGCTGCCCCGGCGGGCAGTCGCTCGCGGTGATCGAGTCCAGCGGCCGGCTCCCGGAGTCGTCCCGCAACACCGGCACGACGATGAAGCCGGCCAGGATCACCAGCGCCGCCGCCACGGCCAGACCCACCCATCGGGTGCGACGGTGCGGGGTGGGCGGGCCGGACATCTCGGGGCGCGGCTCGGCGGCGACCGCCTCCAGAACGCGTTCGCGCAGTTCCGGCGGCATGACAGGTCGCGGTTGCTGCGCCAGCAGATCACGGATCTGGTCCTCGGCCTCCTGCGAGAAGCCATCGTCGACGGGTCTCACCCCTCACCTCCCGCAGGTCTGACGCCGGGGTCACGGTCGGGGTTCCGCAGCACCGCGTGCAGTCGGGCCCGGCCCCGGTGGCAACGGCTCTTGACGGTGCCCGGTGGGCATTCCAGGATCTCGGCGGCTTCGTCGACCGACCAACCCTCGAGGTCGACCAGCGTGATGGCGAGCCGCTGGTCGGTGGGCAACTCGTCGAGGGCCGCCATGACGGTCAGGTGGGTCGTG
>CAIWTL010000502.1 GCA_903915555.1 uncultured Micrococcales bacterium
ACCGGATCTGTCGCGTCCACCGTTGGGAAAGAGAACCGTGACCAAGCCAGTCGTGCTCATCGCCGAGGAACTGTCACCCGCCACCGTCGAGGCCCTGGGGCCGGACTTCGAGATCCGGTACTGCGACGGTGCGAACCGCGAGGAGCTCCTGCCCGCCATCGCGGACGTCGACGCGATCCTGATCCGTTCGGCCACCAAGGTCGATGCCGAGGCGATGGCCGCGGCGAAGAACCTCAAGGTCGTCGCCCGCGCCGGGGTCGGGCTCGACAACGTCGACGTCAAGGCGGCGACGGAGGCCGGTGTCATGGTCGTCAACGCGCCGACCTCCAACATCCTCAGTGCCGCCGAACTTGCGGTGGCACTGCTGCTGGCATCCGCCCGCAACGTGGTGCCCGCCAACGAAGCGCTGCGTGGCGGGGAGTGGAAGCGCTCCAAGTACAGCGGAGTCGAACTCGCCGACAAGGTCGTCGGTGTGGTGGGCCTCGGTCGGATCGGGGTGCTGGTGGCCCAGCGCCTCAGCGCCTTCGGTGTGCAACTCGTCGCCTACGACCCCTACGTCCAACCGGCTCGCGCCGCGCAGCTCGGCGTCCGCATGGTCGAACTCGACGAGTTGCTCGCCACGTCCGACTTCATCACCGTGCATCTGCCCAAGACCCCCGAGACGCTCGGCCTCATCGGGGACGAGGCGCTCCACAAGGTCAAGCCCGAGGTCCGGATCATCAACGCCGCGCGCGGTGGGATCGTCGACGAGAAGGCTCTCTACGACGCGCTGGTGGACGGTCGGGTGGCCGGTGCCGGTCTCGATGTCTACGCGAGCGAACCGTGCACGGACTCCCCGCTGTTCCAACTGGACACCGTGGTGGCCACGCCGCACCTGGGGGCCAGCACCGACGAGGCGCAGGAGAAGGCGGGCATCTCGGTCGCAAAGTCCGTGCGGTTGGCGCTCGGCGGTGAACTCGTGCCCGACGCCGTGAACGTGCAGGGCGGCGTTCTCGGTGAGCAGGTTCGTCCCCTGCTGCCGCTGGCCGAACAGCTCGGCGCGATCGCCTGCCGACTGTCCGACGCCGCCATCGAGCGGGTCGATGTCGAGATCCAGGGCGAGGCTGCTGCCGAGGATGTCCGAGTCCTCGAACTGTCGAGCCTCAAGGGCGTCTTCGGCCAACTCGTCGACGACCCGGTCTCCTATGTCAACGCTCCCGTGATGGCCAAGGCCAGGGGAGTGGAGGTCCATCTGTCGACCACTCCGGAGAGCGCGGACCACCGATCCGTCGTCACCGTACGCACCACGCAGGTGGACGGCGCCCAGGTCACGGTCGCGGGGACGGTCGTCGGCCCCCGTGAGGAGTCCCGCCTCGTCCAGGTGGATGGATTCGATGTGGAGGTGGCGATCACCGACCACATGGCCTTCCTGGGCTACGTGGACCAGCCGGGGGTCGTCGGCAAGGTCGGCAGAATCCTCGGCGACGCCGGCATCAACATCGCCGGGATGCAGGTGGGCCGCACCGACGCCGGAGGCCGCGCCCTGACCGTCCTGACGGTGGACTCAGCCGTCCCGTCGGCCACGATGGACGACATCGTCTCCGAGGTCGGGGCGGGATTCGGCAAGGCCGTCGACCTGGTGTGACCCGGGGCGCGAGGTGGCGGAGCCGCTGAAGGATTCGTTCGACGCCGCCATGGTCGGCCGGATCGGCGCGGATCTGCACACCGTCGATCCCGCGTTCGATGTGACCGGATTCGTCGCGGAGGCGACGCGCGATTTCGTCTCGCTGGGTCTGTCGGGCCGGGCGGCGGCGGTGTCGCAGGCTCTGGTCGGGCGACTCCCCGAGGACCCCGCCGTCG
>CAIWTL010000503.1 GCA_903915555.1 uncultured Micrococcales bacterium
AGAGCAGCGACGAGGGTCACGGCATAGGACTCGAACAGGTCCGCAGCCATACCCGCGCAGTCACCCACGTTGTCACCGACGTTGTCCGCGATGGTCGCTGCGTTGCGCGGATCATCCTCGGGGATGCCCTGCTCGACCTTGCCGACGAGGTCGGCACCGACGTCGGCGGCCTTGGTGAAGATGCCACCGCCGACACGCATGAACATCGCGAGGAGCGCGGCACCGAAACCGAAGCCCTCGAGGACCTTGGGGGCCTCGTTCTTGTAGACGAGTACGACGAGCGCCGCACCGAAGAGGCCGAGACCGACGGTGAACATGCCGGCCACACCACCGGTGCGGAAGGCGATCTTCATCGCACCCGGCTCGTCGTCCTCCCGGGCCGCCGCGGCGACGCGGACGTTACCGCGGACCGCGAGCCACATGCCCATGTACCCCGTGATCGCGGAGAACAGCGCACCGACGAGGAAGAAGATGGAGCGTCCGATGCGCTCACTGGTCGTCTCGGCCGGCAGCAGCCACAGGACGAAGAAGACGACCACGGCGAAGATCCCGAGGGTCTTGAACTGCCGGTTCAGGTAGGCGGCAGCGCCTTCCTGGACCGCGCCGGCGATCTCCCTCATCTTCGGCGTGCCTTCATCGGCAGCAAGGACTTGGCGGACCAGAACCGCGGCCACACCCAATGCGAGCAGGGCGATGATCGCCACGATGCCCACTGTGACCAGGTTGCTGCCGGTCAGTTCGACGGCACTCATTGACTCTCCAGGTTGATTCGCTCTGGTCGGATCCGATGCCCGACCCGGACATTCCGGCCCCCCGGCCCACGCGTGGGCCGACTCCGGCGACGGTCAGTTTACGCGACCCGAACACGCGTCCTCGACAGGGCTGTCCGGCGTGCGTGCCCGCTACGGAATCAGCGCAGAAGTGGCCCCACGGGCGACGACTTCCGAAGGCCTGGCGGGAATCCGGTGGCCGGGAGGTGATGTCAGGGGGTGGTGGACCACACCATGGTGATCGAACGTCCACCCGACGCCGCGGCGTCGACAAGCATCTCGTCGGCGAGGGACTCCATGACAGCGAGGGCGAGTTCCTCCGCCATCACGTCGACGTCGGCTGCACCACCCCACGTCACAGTGATGCGGAACGAACGGCCGTCGTCGGTCATGGCGACGCCCACGCCAGCGGAGTCGTCGGACGTGCCCGTGACCGCCAGTGCGACCGCCTCCGCGACGGCGAGCCGGACATCGTCGATCAGTTCGTCGTCGACCCCGGCCCGGCGCGCGGCCGCGCCCGCGACGAGCCGGGCGGTACGGGCCTGCTCCGGAGCGGCCGGCAGAGTCAGGACGGCGGTGGCCATCAGTTCTCGACCGACCCCGACAACTGCATGACCTCGTCGAGCCCCGTGATGGTGAAGACCTTGGTGATGCGCTCCTCGGTGGCCACGACGCGCAACCCGCCGCCCGCCTCCCGGGCCCACTTGAGCGCCTTGACCATGACCCCCAGCCCGGTGCTGTCGAGGAAGTCGACCCCGGACAGATCCACGACGATGTCTGCCTTCCCGCTCTCGATGCACCGCTGCAGCTCCTGCTCCAGCGCGGGCGCCGTGAAGACATCGAGTTCACCGGTCACAGCCACGACTGTCCCGGCCGACGAATCGGAGGTGGTGATGTCCACGTTGCTGACGTCCCTTCGAGAATCCGTGGCCGGCCATCGGTCGCCGTCCCGGGACCCCCACGATAGTCCCCCCGCATGCGCCGACGCAGCGTCGTCCTCGGACCCGATCCCACGGTCGCCGGGGTGTTCAGCGGGGGTACGGCCAGCCGTTCGGACGGCAGCCGTCCTGACCGCCGGTCTGCTGCTGCATGATCGGCGACAGCGCCCCACGGCGGGGACACGTGCGATGGCCCAGTCGCAGGCCATGGCCGAACTCGTGGTTGGTGAGATAGGTCCGGTACTGCTCGAGGGACGCGAAGCGGGGACTGAGTGCCCCCGTGACCCATCGGGTGAGGTTCAGCGCCGCGAACGTCCCGTTCCAACACGACACGATGCCGCCGGTGTCGAGGCCCGCCTGACGGCACAGCGCGTCGACCAGCGGCGGACGCGCCAGCAACACGCGGATATCCGCCGAGCGTGGATCGTCGATGCGTTGGATGCGATAGCTGCCGCGGGCGGTCCATCCCCGCTGCTCGTCGAACAACGCGCGCAGTGCGTCCTCGGCCAGGCCCTGCAACTGCCAGTCGACCGACGCCTGGGTCTCGATGGTGAACGTGAACAGGCGCCCGCCGCGGCCCATGACGGGAGACCGCCCGGTCATGACGGTCGTCGCGGGACCGACGCGCGCGGGCCGACCGCTCACGGTGCCGTAATAGGTGACCACCCGGCGCAAATCGCGCCCGTCCGGGGTCGTCCCACGCACCGAGAGGACGTGGGGGCGCCCGGGCTTGACCGGGGCCGGAACGGTGACGCTGCCGCCCGTGGCCGCGCCCGTGGCCGCGGTGACGGGCAACTGGCGCGCGGGCTCCCCCGCCCGGGCCCACCACGCCACCACAGCGGAGACCGGCTCCGCGAAGGCGAACGACACCACGTCGCCCCCCGACACCGTGGTCTGCGCTGCGGGGGCGAAACGGACGGGCTGCTGGGTCTGCGGGCGCTGCGCACCCGCTCGGGCAGCACCCTCCTGCGCGACAGCGACGGGCCCGGCAGCGAGGACGAGCGCCCCTGCCACGAGGACGGTCAGGACCCTTCTCATCGTTCTCCTCCCGGGGTCGGGCACGACGTGGATCCCGCAGGTGGCCTCCGGTGCTCGAGGTAGCGCACCCCGATACGGTCGACGCAGCGGCTGCCGGCCAACAGGAAG
>CAIWTL010000504.1 GCA_903915555.1 uncultured Micrococcales bacterium
CCGACGCGTTCCTCGCCGCGGAAGTCGCGATCATGGGGGTCATCGTGGCGGCGTACGGCATCGGCGCGGTCCACCGCCTGCGCTCGGAGGAGGCCGCGGGCCACGCGGAGCTCCTGCTCGCCGACGGCACCACCCGGATCCGCTGGGCGCTGACCCATCTCACGATCGCCCTGCTGGGCACTGCGTTGGTGCTGATCACCGCTGGAGTCGCCATCGGACTGACCCACGGCCTCGCCGTGGGAAGCCCGGGAGTTCAGACATGGCGGATGGCGGCAGCGGCGGCGACCCAGGTGCCGGCCGCGTGGGCGATGGTTGCGGTGGCGTTCCTCGTCTTCGGCTGGTTCCCGTTGGCGACCTCGGGTGTCTGGGCCCTGTACGCAGCGTGCCTCGTCTTGGGGGAGTTCGGGGCCCTGTGGCAACTGCCGGACTGGATCCTCAACCTGTCGCCGTTCGCGCACAGCCCCACCGTTCCTGGCGGCGAGGTCTCGACTGTCGCCCTCGTCACCCTTGTGGCTGTCGCCGCCGTGATCGTGACGGTCGGCATGGTCGGGTGGCGCCGCCGCGACCTGCACCCCTGAGGGACCGCACCCGGGACCCCCTGGGCGCCCGGCTGGCCCGTGGGTGATGCTTGTTCAGCAGGAGGTGAAAGAGCCCAGGTTGCCGGTCGGTTCGAGGATGCGCACCGAGCGATCGACGAGGCGACGCATCGACGGAGAGGTCGAGCCCACCGCACAGCGGCTCTGTTTGAAGCCCACCGGAGCAGTGGTGATCGTGGGCTGTAGAAGCCACTGGCCGGGCTGGTCGATGACCATCTGTTCGGCGATTCCCTTCTGGATGTCGGGTCGATCCAGTCGGGTGATCCACAGTCGGTTCTCAGCCATGTTGAGCATCTCGAAGTCTCCCTGGGAGTCGCCGCCCGCGAGATATGGTCGGCCGCGCGTGATGAGGTTCTGGATCGCCCCCACCTTGCCGCCGCGCCAGGAGTTGACGAAGTCGGTCAGCGCGAGGATCTCCAGATGTCGGGTCCGTCGGGAGCGCAGGTTCAGGTAGGCCTGGTCGCGCAGGGATCGGGCGAGAGCGTAGTCGGTGAAGACCTCACCGGTGCGTCGATCCCGCAGCAGTGTGGAGATACCCACCACGTGATCGAGCGGAAGCTCGGCGGCCGTACCGTACTTCGCTCGGATGAGTGGGTTGAGGTTGTGCTTCACCATCCACCGCACAGCCCATGTCACGCCGGCGGATACCACCCAGACGTCATACCCGTGGGCCCGAAGATTGCCATACAGGTCCGCCATCTGCGGGTAGACGAACGGGCGCGGCATCCCACCGGTGGTGGACTCGCGGCGGGTGCGGAGATCCTTTCGACCTGCCCCATCGGCATACGCCCGACGCACCTGACGTACGAACGTCGACAGCGGGCGACCGGTGAAGAACTGGGCCACGATGTTGTTCGATGCGTAAGCATTGAATGGGTCACGGCCGCTTTGGATCGAAGCGAGTGCGTCGTAGTAGGCAACGGCGCCGTCACGGATGCTGACCGTCTCCTTGCCTGAACGGATCGGCGGGACCAACACCCGCGGGATCGAGCGGGGGGTCAGGGTCCCGTCGCGCTCTGATTGTCCGACGGTGGCCTCGCCGACGTCGCGGGCCTGCGTGGTGTTGTCGAAGTCGAAGGTGGCAACCGCTCCGGTCCCGGCCCGTGCGGCGATGACGTCCACCAAACGCCGGTACGTGCTGTCGGTCCACCCCGCGCGCGACAGAGCGGGGACTGCGGAGGCGTCGACCGAGGGTTCCTCGGCGAGTGAGGAGGTGGCACCTCCCGCGACGAGCAGGCCGGAGAGCAAGGCCACAGCAGCGGTCAGGGAGAGGGCCGTACGAGCGGCTGAGCGGCCATTTGCGTCCATGGGGTCAGGTATACGCGTTCGTTGGTGAGGAAGGCGAACGGAGCAGGCGGGAACATTCGCGGCGATTCCGCCCGTCCCGCGGCTGTTGGAAGGGGTAGTCCCGTCCGTCGGGGCCGGTCAGGTGTCTAATAGCACCGTGGGAAAGACTGTGATGGTCGTCGAGGACGAGCCCGAGATCCGACTGGTGCTGCGCACCTACCTGGAGGACGAGGGCTACCGCGTCGTCGAGGCCGAGACGGGGGAGCAGGCGCTGAGCCTGTCACTGGACGAGACGCCCGACGTGGTCCTGGTGGACCTGCGGCTACCCGGCATCCACGGCCTGGATGTGGTCCGCTCCCTGCGTGCCACGAGTTCGGTGCCGATCGTCGTGGTCACCGCCCAGGCCGACAGTCATGACGTCGTCGCCGGCCTCGAGGCAGGCGCCGACGACTATGTCACCAAGCCCTTCGTGCCCAAGGAGTTGGGCGCACGGATCCGCGCCCAGTTGCGTCGCAACGCGAGCGAGGCCGGGGAACCGCAGCAGGACGTCATCGCCTGCGGACCGATCGTCATCCGCCCCGAGACCGCCGAGGCGTTCAAGGACGGCGAGCCACTCGCGCTGTCACGCACCGAGTTCAAGGTCCTGCAGGAACTGATCCTCGCGGGCGGGCGCATCCTGTCCCGCGACGACCTGCTGCGGCGGGTGTGGGGGTACGGCAACGCCGGTGACGGACGTGTCGTGGACAACCTGATCTACCGGCTTCGTTCGAAGCTCGAGGTGGATGCCGCGGAACCGGTGCATCTGGTGACCGTGCGCGGATTCGGGTACCGCCTCAAGCCGTGACCGCCACCACGTCCGACCAGGCCCCCGCCGTGAGCAGGCGGCGGTGGTTCGGAAGACGGGCCGGACTGGCCAACCGGGTGGCGATCGCCTTCGCGCTGATCTCCCTCGTCGTCGCTCTCGTGGTGTCGGGCGCGACCTACTTCGGTGCCCGGCTGTACCTGGTGCAGCAGCGCGAGGACGCCGCGCTGAACCGCGCACTCATCGACGCCCGCATCCTGGACGCCGACCTGTCGCAGGAGGAGCGTCCCGGCAGGGCGCTCGAGGCGCTCCCCGAGACCGAGGACTCCCAGAAACTCCTGCAGGTCGACGGAACCTGGTACTCCTCCAACGTCACGGTGTCGCCCCGGGAGCTGCCGCCCGAACTGCTCGAGACCGCCACCACCGGTGGAGCGCTGCAACGGTTCAGCGCGTCCAGCGGTGAGACCTATCTGGCCGTCACCGTGCCGGTGACGGACGGGGTGTTCGTCGAGGTCTTCTCGTTCAAGGAACTCAACTCGGCGCTCACGATCCTCGGCTGGGTGCTCATCGGTGCCTCCGTGGCCGCGTTCATCGTCGGCGGCGGCGTCGGACGGGCCACGGGGAACCGCCTCGTCCGGCCGCTCACCGACGTCGCGGACGGTGCCCGACGCATCACCGCCGGGGAACTGCAGGCGAGAGTTCCCGTGCCCGACGACCCGGACATGGCGGCCATCTCCACGGCCTTCAACGACATGGCCGACGCCGTCCAGGACCGCCTGGAGCGCGAGCGCCGCTTCTCGGCCAACGTCTCCCACGAGTTGCGGTCCCCGCTCACCGGGATCATGGGCACCGCCGACCTCCTGGAGAGCCGACTGGACCGACTGCCGGAGCGGGAGGCGACCCTGGTCGAGGCACTGAACCGGCAGGTGCGCCGGTTCAGCGCCACGGTGCTGGACCTGCTCGAGATCTCACGCATCGGCGGCGACCAACTGGTGCAGGCCGAACAGATCGACATCGGGTTGCTCATCGACGAACTCCTGGCCGGGCGGGGCCTGGACACCGCGCTGCGCAGCGGCGACGAGGTCCGACTCGTCACCGACCCCCGTCGCTTCGAACGCGTCGTCGGCAACCTCATCGACAACGCGGAGCGGCACGGCGACGGTGTCACCAAGATCGTCACGGAACGCACCGAGACGGGCTTGCGGCTCACCATCGACGATGGCGGCCCCGGGATCCCCCCGGATCTCGCGGGGCAGATCTTCGAGCCCTTCGCCCGTGGTGACTCGACCTCGCAGGACGGGGCCGGCCTCGGACTGGCCATCGTGCGCGAGCAGGTCCGCCTGCTCGGCGGCCAGGTGGAGGTCTCCCGGTCCGACGAGGGCGGCGCCCGCTTCACCGTGGACGTGCCGGACAGGAGCCGAGTATGACTCTCCGGAAACTCTTGCTGCTCCCGCTCGTGGCGCTCCTCGTGGTGGCCTGCGGTGTCGGCCCGGAGACGACGCCGCGGGCACTTCCGGTCGGCAACGACCCCGACGCATTCCCGGCGGAGAACGGCGGGCGTGCCGGGGTGATCGAGGCGCTGTGGTTCGTGTCGGACGACCAACTGGTGCCGGTCAACAGGACCACGGAGGCCGCACCCACCGACGAGGAGAAGATCGACACGCTCGAGGCGGGGCCGACCGAGTCGGAGGCGGCGACGGGGCTGCGGACCGCCCTGACCCCGGTCCTTCCGGACCAGCCACTGGTCGCGACCGCGGAGTCGCAGGGAGTCCCGGTCGCCACGGAGCCCGGCCAGGTCGCGGTCGTCCTGAACGCGGCGTTCAACCGGCTGCCCAGCCAGGAGCAGCTGCTCGTCCTCGGTCAGGTCGTGCTCAGCCTGGCCGACAGTCCCGACGGAACAGTCGTCTTCGTCGACGAGCAGGGCACGCCCGTGGGTGTTCCCCTGCCGAGCGGGCGGCTGACCAGTGAACCGTTGACGGCGATGGACTTCGCCCCCCTGATCAAGACCTGACCGGCGACGGTCCGTCACCCCGCGGCCCCATCCCATCCCCGTACACTGGGCCCGCCGGGTGGGTTGTCCGAGTGGCCTAAGGATCTCGTCTTGAAAACGAGTGGGGTGTAACAGCCCCCCAGGGTTCGAATCCCTGACCCACCGCCACCCCCGACCGCAGCTCTGCCCCGCCCGGGGCAGATATCCGGTCCGGCGGGTCAGATGTGAGGGTCTGGGGCAGACGTGCGGTCGGCCCACCTCGACCTGGCGCATCCCTGAGCTCCGGTGGGGGACCCTCTCGGGGAGAGAGACCGCACGCGTGAAGGCTATGGTCGGCCGCATGACCGTTCGCAAAGTCGCCCTGCTCACCGCCGGGGGTCTCGCCCCCTGCCTGTCCTCCGCCGTCGGCGGCCTCATCCAGCGCTACACCGAGGTGGATCCCTCCATCGAGATCATCGGCTACCGCAACGGCTACCACGGACTGCTGCTCGGCAACTCGATGCCCGTCACCCAGTCCGTGCGCGACAACGCCGCGGTCATGCACCGCTTCGGCGGCAGCCCCATCGGAAACAGTCGAGTCAAGCTGACCAACGTCGAGGACTGTGTGAAGCGCGGCCTCGTCGAGGAGGGTCAGGACCCCTTGAAGGTGGCCGCCGACCAGTTGACCCGCGACGGGGTGGACGTCCTGCACACCATCGGCGGCGACGACACCAACACCACGGCCGCCGACCTCGCGGCCTACCTCCACGACAACGGCTACGAGCTCACCGTCGTGGGGCTGCCCAAGACGATCGACAACGACGTCGTTCCCATCAAACAGACGCTCGGCGCGTGGACCGCCGCCGAGTTGGGCGCCCTGTTCGCACGCGACATCATCGCGGAGCACTCGGCCAACCCGCGCGCACTCGTCATCCACGAGGTGATGGGCCGTAACTGCGGGTGGCTCACCGCCGAGACGTCGCTCGAGTACCGCAAGTGGCTGAACAACCAGAACTGGGTCCCCGACTTCGGACTGACGAAGGAGTCGTGGGACATCCACGCCGTCTACGTCCCGGAGATGGAGGTCGACCTCGAGGCCGAGGCGCGCCGTCTCAAAGGGGTCATGGACGACGTCGGCAACGTCAACATCTTCCTGTCGGAAGGTGCGGGGGTGGATGCCATCGTCGCCGAGTTGGAGGCCTCGGGCCAGGAGGTCCCCCGCGACGCCTTCGGGCACGTCAAGCTGGACAAGATCAACCCCGGCAACTGGTTCGGTTCCCAGTTCTCCGGAATGGTCGACGCCGAGAAGACCCAGGTCTGGAAGTCCGGGTACTTCGCCCGCTCGGCCGCGGCCAATGCCGCCGACCTCGCCCTCATCAAGCAGTGCACCGACCTTGCCGTCGACGCCGCCCTACGCGGTGAGAGCGGCGTCACGGGTCAGGACCTGGAGAAGAAGGACGAGTTGCGCGTCATCGAGTTCCCCCGCATCCGAGGCGGGCGCCCCTTCGACATCGACGATCCCCACTTCACGAAGATGCTCGAGGAGATCGGTCAGCCGAAGGGCGCGAAGGTCGCCACGGACCACTGACGGCCGGGGCGGCACCATGGCGCGATGGCATTCGTGGGCGTTGCAGATCGGCGGCGGTATCGCGTGCGTGGCCGGCGTCTCGGTCGGTGTCGGCCTCACCGCCCCGAAGTGGCCGGCGGCGTGGCTCGACCGTGATCGCGGACCGCTTCACCTGACTCGGCTGGACACGCGCCGGAACTGGGAACGGGTCGGGGTCGGGTGGTGGAAGCGTCGCTTCCCCGACGGCGGCGACTGGGCCGGCGGCGAGTCCAAGTCGAGCCTGCCCGCCCTGGACGACCCGACCGCGATCGAGCGCTACATCGTCGAGACGCGCCGCGCTGAGTGGGTGCACTGGCTGGCGAATCTCTCGGTGATCCCGATCGCGTTCTTCGCCGAGTGGTGGATCTTCGCCGCCTTCACGGTGATCACCGTGATCGTCAACGCGATCCCGATCATGATCGTCAGATACAACCGGCTGCGGTTGTCCGAGCACCTCCTCGCGATTGGGGGCTAGGCTCGGGCTCGTGCCGCACGAGACGTTGACCAACCAGCAGAAACTCGCGCGGATCGATGCGTTCGACGCCAAGGAGAGCAAGGGTCTCCTGCAGTCGGTCCTGCTGCGGATCGGACCGAAGCCGTGGTTCATCAGTTGGTACCGCCGCCTGGGGCCGAAGATCGATCCCGCCATCAGCCGCATCGGTGACGGCAGTTTCATGCGGACCCTCTACGGCCTTCCCGGGATGGTCATCCACACCACCGGCGCCAAGTCCGGCCAGCCGCGCAGCAACCCCCTTCTCTACGCGCGTGACGGGGCGGACTTCATCGTGGTGGGCACGAACTTCGGCCAGCCCAAGCACCCGGCGTGGACCGCCAATCTGATCGCTCACCCCGCCGCCGCGGTCGAGGTCGCGGGAGTCACACTTCCCGTGCGGGCGGAACTGATCGAGGATGACGACTGGCACGCGACGTTCGATCGCCTCGTGCGCATATACCCCGGCTATGCGCTGTATCTCGAGCGGCGTGGGGACCTGCCACCGCGCCTGTTCCGCCTCGTCCCCCAGCCCTGACCGCACATCTGCCCCGAGCGGGTCAGGAACCCGCTCGTAAGGGGCAGACGTGCGGTTGCCGGGCAGACGTGCGGTTGCCGGGCAGACGTGCGGTTGCGGGGCTGACCTGAAGGCGGGCCAGACCTGCGTGACGACAGCCGGTCGGGTCAGTCCTCGTCCTCGAGACGGAATCCCAGCTTCATGGTCACCTGGAAGTGATCGACCCCGTCGCGGACGTAGCCGCGGATCTGCGTCACCTCGAACCAGTCGATGTGGCGCACCGTCTTGGCGGCGCGCGACAGTCCGTTGTGGATCGCCTGATCGATCCCCTCGGGGCTGGTCCCCACGACCTCGGTCAGGCTGTAGGTGCGGTTGGGCATGTTTCTCTCCTCTGTTGTGACCTGTCTCTGTTGAGATCTGTCGTGGTGACCGGATCAGGTGTGGCGGGGTAGTACGACGGCGGGAACGGTCATGGCGCGGATGAGCTTGTAGGTCATGTCACCGAGGAACACCCTGCGCACGACCCCACCCTTCGCGGAGGCGAGCACCAGCAGTTCATCGCCCTCCCAGTCGTAGCGCCGCATGGCGGAGAAGGTATCGTCCCCGCTGAGGATCACGCAGTCCGTCGGTACGCCCTGGCACACGTCCTCGCGGACCCGGTCCTGCTCTGCGGCCACGTCCGTGTGCAACTGCTCCAGCACCAAGTCCTCGCCCCGTCGAATGGCGCTTCCGTACATGCGGTGGCGGATGAGAATGGTCAGCAGCGTCATGGGGATGGCGGCCCGCCGGGCGAAGCCGGCGGCGGTGGCTGCAGCCGCGCGGGACTCCTCACTGTTCTGGAAGGCCGCGACGAAGCGACCGAGCTGGGAGGGGCGCAGCCCCCGGAAGAACGACGGCGCCAGCGCTACCGGGACGTGGCTGCCGTGCAGCAACTGGTCGGCGGTGGAGCCGATCTGGAAGCGTCCGTTGGAGGCGCCCGGCGCGCTACCGATGACGATGAGGTCGAGCCCCATCCGCTCGGCCACCTCGGCCAGGCCGACCCCGCTCGAGCGGTGCCCATGGATGACGGTCTCGGGATCGACGATTCCGACGTCGGTGGCGTCCAGCGCCGCTCGATCCAACAGAGCCTTCGACTCCTCGACGAGGTAGGCCTCCCATTCGGCGTCCACATGACCGCGACTGGTGTAGTCGTAGGCGGCCGGGTAGATGTGTACCAGGACCGGTTCCGCGCCGAGGGCCTGGCACAGCAGGGCTCCCAACGCGAGAGCATCATCGCCCGATTCACCGGGTACGACCCCGATGGCCACCTTCATGGGATCCCTCCGTTCCAGGCGACTCAGTCCCACCTCATGGTTACGGTAGCGAGCAAGCAGGGCTCTCCGGCCCGCCAGGAGGAATCATGGCAGGAACGATCCCACTGTCGCGTGCGGTCTCACGCATCAAACCGCCCGACGAGGTGACCGCCGAAGGTGAGCACTCAACACTGAAGCGCTCCATGGGTCTGCTCGCCCTGACCATGTTCAGCGTCGGGTCCATCGTCGGCACCGGGATCTTCGTCATCCTCGGCGAGGCTGTTCCCAAGGCGGGGCCCGCCGTCCTCATCTCCTTCGTCCTGGCGGCTGTCACGTGTGCGTTCTCGGCGTTCTCCTACGCCGAACTCGCGGGCTCCATCCCGGTGTCCGGCTCCTCCTACTCCTACGCCTACGCGACCCTCGGTGAGCTCATCGCCTGGATCTGCGGGTGGTGCCTGATGCTCGAGTACGGCGTCTCGGTCGCCGCGGTCGCGGTGGGCTGGGGGCAGTACCTCAACGAATTCCTCAGCGTCTGGGGCATCGCGATCCCGGCCCAGTTCGCCAACCCGCCGGGGGAGGCCGGTGGGGTGTTCAACATCCCCGCGGTCATCGTCGTCGTGGCCTGCGCCTTCCTCCTGCTGCGTGGCGCGTCGGAGTCGGCCAAGGTCAACACGATCATGGTCTTCATCAAGATCGGCATCCTGGTGTTCTTCTGCGCGGTCGCATTCACCGCCTTCGAGCCGGACAACTTCGCGCCCTTCGCGCCGCTGGGGGTCGCCGGTATCAGTGCCGCCGCCGGTCAGGTCTTCTTCAGCTACATCGGCTTCGACGCCGCGTCCACGGCGGGCGAGGAGGCCAAGAACGCCAAACGGGACCTCCCGCGCGCGATCATCTTCTCCCTGATCATCGTCACGATCCTCTACGTGCTCGTCACTGCAGCCGCCATCGGTGCGCGCCCGTGGGAGGATTTCGAGGGTTCGGGTGCCGAAGCCGTACTCGCGGGTATCGCCGCCGACGTGACCGGCAGTCAGTGGGCTCCGACGCTCATCGCCCTCGGTGCCGTCATCTCGATCTTCTCGGTCGTCCTCGTGGTGATGTACGGCCAGACCCGCATCCTCTTCGCGATGGGGCGCGACGGCATGTTGCCGAAGGTCTTCACGAAGGTGAACCCGAAGACCCAGACGCCGGTCAACAACACGATCATCGTCACGGTGATCATCTCGATCCTCGCGGCGTTCGTCCCCCTGGGGCAGTTGGCCGAAGCGACGTCGATCGGCACGCTCGCCGCCTTCGCCATCGTGAACTTCGGGGTCATCGCGCTGTGGCGTGCCCGGCCGGAACTCGAGCGGACCTTCAAGGTCCCGCTCATCCCGCTGATGCCGATCCTCGGCGTCGTCTTCTGCGTCTACCTGATCAGCTCGCTGGCAGCCATCACCTGGATCGTGTTCTTCATCTGGATGGCGATCGGTCTGGCCATCTACTTCGGCTACTCGGTACGGCACTCCACCGCGCCGGAGTACCGCCCCGAGCCCATCGAGGGGGAGTCGGCCGCCATGCACCTGCGCAGCCGCTCGATCACCGGTGGGACGGTCGCGGGGGTCATCATCCTGGCGATCGTCGGGGTGGCCGCCTTCACGTGGGGACCGGCGCACGAGGGAATTGCGGGCTGGCAGAAGATCATGTGGTACGCCACCGGCATCCTGTGCCTGGTGGGAATCGTCGTGGCGCTGCGGGGTCTGCTGGCGGACAAGACCTCCCAGGGCCTTGCGGACAGTGGTGACTACGACGCCGCCAACGGGGGCATGCGCTCGGCGATCATGGCCGTCACCATCGCGTTGCTCGTCCCCGGACTCCTGGCGGTCCTGTCGGTGACGTTCGCGTCGTCGCCCGGTGGTGACACGGATGCCAGTGCCGCCGGAGTGACCCAGACGGTGCAGCAGACCTAGTCGAGCGACGCGGGAGTCGACCGATGAAGAACGGATCGAGACGACTCACAGTGGTGACTGCGTGCGTGAGCGCGCTGATCCTCTCCGCGACCGTGTCCGCCGACGCGAGCATCCTGCAGTTCTTCGGCCTGGGCATGCAGCCCACCCGCGGGGACTACGGGATCGACGAGGTCGACGGCGTCCCCACCGGCACACCCATCTGCACGACGGGGATCGCTCCGACGGGCAACCAGACCGGCTACGACGGCGAGACCTACCTGCAGGGTGAGCCCTACCCGGGGCTCGGGCAGAAACCGACCGTGTTCCCGCCCGGAACGTACTGGCAGGTCGGCGCATCGGGCGACGAGTGGGGATACATCCCCCAGGACTCGTCGCTGCCGCCGACTCCACCGTCGGTGACCACCGTGCCGGCGGGAGCCACCACCCTGACGTTCGCCACGTACTGGGTGTCGCCGGCGGGTTCGGGAACCTTCCAGCCCCCGACCGGCGTCGCCTGCAGTGATGCCTACGAGACCCACTTCGCCGGGACCGTCGTGCAGTGGGCG
>CAIWTL010000505.1 GCA_903915555.1 uncultured Micrococcales bacterium
GCTGTCGCGCTACGTCGGCGGCGAGCAGCCGGCGCTGAGCCGGCTGGGCGGCAGCGACTGGACCAACACGAAAACGAAGGCGCGCAAGGCGGTTCGCGAGATCGCCGCCGAACTGGTCGCCCTCTACGCCAAGCGCCAGGCCGCACCGGGGCACGCCTTCTCCCCCGACACCCCGTGGCAGTCCGAGATGGAGGACGCGTTCGGCTTCACTGAGACCGCCGACCAGCTGACCGCGATCGGCGAGGTGAAGGCCGACATGGAAAAGCCCGTGCCGATGGACCGGGTGATCTGCGGTGACGTCGGCTACGGCAAGACCGAGATCGCGGTGCGCGCGGCGTTCAAGGCGGTCCAGGACGGCAAACAGGTGGCGGTCCTCGTGCCCACGACGTTGCTGGTCCAGCAGCACCTGTCGACATTCGCCGACCGGTTCGCCGAGTTCCCCGTCCGGGTCGCCGCCCTCAGCCGCTTCCAGTCGGACAAGGAGGCGAAGGCAGTGATCGCCGGCGTGGCGGACGGTTCCATCGACATCGTCATCGGCACTCATCGGCTGCTCACCGCGCAGGTGCGGTTCAAGGACCTCGGTCTCGTCATCGTCGACGAGGAGCAGCGATTCGGCGTCGAGCACAAGGAGCACCTCAAGGCATTGCGGGCCGACGTGGACATGCTGGCCATGTCCGCCACCCCCATCCCCCGCACCCTCGAGATGGCGGTCACAGGGATCCGCGAGATGTCCACGATCGCCACCCCGCCCGAGGAGCGCTTGCCGGTGCTCACGTACGTCGGTCCCCGTGACGAGAAGCAGATCGCCGCGGCGATCCACCGGGAACTGCTGCGCGACGGACAGGTGTTCTTCGTGCACAACCGCGTGGAGTCCATCGGCAAGACCGCGGCCCGGATCGCCGAGCTGGTACCCGAGGCGAACGTGGCCGTGGCCCATGGCCAGATGGGTGAGGCGGAGCTCGAGCAGGTGGTGATCGACTTCTGGGAGGGTCGCATCGACGTCCTCGTCTGCACCACCATCGTGGAGTCCGGCATCGACATCGCGAACGCCAACACCCTCATCGTCGACCGGGCCGACGCGTTCGGGCTCAGCCAGCTCCATCAGTTGCGCGGCCGCGTCGGCCGCAGCCGGAGCCGCGCGTACGCGTACTTCCTGCATTCCCCCGATGCTGCGCTGTCGGAGACGGCCCACGAGCGGCTGTCCACGATCGCGCAGAACACCGACCTCGGATCCGGCATGCAGGTGGCGCTCAAGGACCTGGAGATCCGTGGTGCGGGCAACCTCCTCGGTGCCGAACAGAGCGGACACATCGCCGACGTGGGCTTCGACCTCTACATCCGGATGGTCGGTGAGGCACTGGCCGAGTACAAGGGCGAGGCGCCGGCGGGCGAGGACGGGGACGACATCCGGGTGGACCTGCCGATCGACGCCCATCTGCCCGAGCAGTACGTGCCCGAGCAGCGCCTGCGTCTCGAGGCCTACCGACGCCTCGCTGAAGCCAAGGACGACTCCGAGATCGACGATCTGGCAGTCGAGTTGGCCGACCGGTACGGACCGCTGCCCGAGCCCGCGCAGGCGATGATCTCGGTCGCGCGGTTCCGACTGCTGGCCCGTCGGGCCGGGCTCGACGAGGTCATCGTCGTCGGCGACCGCGTACGGTTCCACCCGGTGGAATTGCCGGACTCACGCAGGGTCCGGGTCACCCGGCTCCACCCCGGGTCCGTCGTGAAGCCCGCGCTGCGCCAGTTGCTCGTGCCATTGCCCAAGGAGGGTCGCCACCCGCTCACCGGACCCGATGCGCTGGACTGGGCAACCGGCTTGGTCAAGACTGTCCTGATGGACGACCCGGTGCTGCGGAACGGAGACCGATGAAGGCGCGAAGGATCGCTGCGGCGATGACCACCCTGCTCCTACTGGGTGGCGCCACGGCGTGCAGCACGGCGAGCCCGGGGGACGCCGCCGTGGTCGGTGACACCCGTATCAGTGAGAGCGAGATCGGTGCGCAGATGGCCTCACTCAACGAGGCGGTCGGCCAGCCCGTCGACACCCCGAGCCCCGAACTGGCCCGCACCCTGGTGTCCTACAACGTCGGCTATGCGCTCATCGGCGC
Organism: uncultured Micrococcales bacterium; assembly: GCA_903915555.1. Taxonomy (GTDB): domain Bacteria; phylum Actinomycetota; class Actinomycetes; order S36-B12; genus CAIWTL01. The sequence goes on from CAIWTL010000505.1 coordinate 2,112, forward strand.
CACGGCCGACGCCCTGGCGGTCAAGGTCCCGCCGTCGCAGCTCGACCTCGTCTACGGCCAGCAACTGGAGCAGGTCGGCGGTGAGGAGGCGCTGCGGCAGGCAGCTGCCCAGCAGGGGGTGCCACCGGTCAACCTCCGGCGGGACCTCGAGACGCAGCTGCTCGCCACCGCCATCGTGCAGAAGGTGGCACCGGGTGGCGACCCCGCGGCGGGACAGCAGCTGCTGATCGACGAGGTGCGCAAGGTGGCCGAGTCCGTCGACGTCGAAGTCGCCCCCAAGTACGGCGTGTGGGACAACGAGATGCTGCAGATCGTGCCGGACCCGGACCCGGTCTCGCGGTCACCGGAACAGCCGGCCCCCGCCCTCCCGATGCCGTGACACGTGGGGATGCGGTCGCCGACCTGGTGGCCGTCATGGATCGCCTGCGCCGCGAGTGCGCGTGGGACGCCCGCCAGACCCACCGCTCGCTCGTCGAGTACCTGCTCGAGGAGACCCACGAGACGATCGAGGCCATCGAGACCGGCGACGACGACTCGTTGCGTGAGGAGTTGGGCGACCTGCTCCTGCAGGTGGTCTTCCACTCCCGCATCGCCGAGGAGGCGGCGGGGTGGGACATCGACGACGTGGCCACCGGCATCGTCGACAAGCTCGTCCGGCGCCACCCGCACGTGTTCGGGACCGACTCCCAGTTCAGCCACCTCGCGGCGGTCGGGACGAGTGACGAGGACACCCTGACCCGTAACTGGGCGACCATCAAGGCCAGCGAGAAGCAGCGCCGGTCCGCGCTCGACGGGATCCCCGGAACCCTGCCGGCGCTGTCGTGGGCGCAGAAGTCGTGGCGCCGGGCCGGGGAGGCCGGTGTCCCGGTTCCGCTCCCCGCGCCGGCCGACGTCGCCGACGAGTCGGAACTGGGGGATGCATTGCTCGCCCTCGTCGTGGCGGCCGAGGCCGCCGGGTGGGACGCCGAGAGCGCGCTGCGCGACCGGGTACGTGCCATGCACACCGACGTCCGTACCGCGGAAGCCCCCGCCCGACAGGCGCCCCGGGACGAGTGACCTAGGCTCATCACGTCGCCGGGAGCGTGGCCGTGCGCGCCGGCAGCAGAGGCGCGCCGGCAGCAGAGGTGCGCCGGCAGCAGAGGTGCGCCGGCAGCAGAGGAGAGTCACGTGCTGGGAGCGGGTATCCACAGTCCCGAGGATCGACGTTTCGTCGGCCTCGCGGGTGGTGTGCTCGACGACATCCTGGTGCGTGACCCCGTGCATGCGACTCGCATCGGCGATCACCGGTTCGACGGCCGACTCCCCGATCTCACCCACGATGGCGCCGATGAGTTCGCGCGCGTCCTGCAGCGCCACCAGCAGTTCCTCGACCGCATCGAGGACCGTGCGCTGAGCCGGTTCGCGGCAGCCGACCTCAACATCCTGCGGCGTGGGGTGGCGCGGCTGATCTTCGACCTGACGATCCTGCGCCGCAACGAGTGGGATCCCCTCGTCTGGAACCCCGCCTCGGCGCTGCACAGCCTGGTCGAACGTCCCTTCGCGCCCGTCGCGGTGCGCGCGCGTTCCCTCGCCGAGCGACTCGCACTGGTGCCGGAATTCCTCGACAACGCCCGGCACACCCTCACCCGTATGCCGGCGGTGCACGTGGCGACCGCGATCGCCCAACTCGGTGCCATCGGGCCCATGTTGCGCGAGACCGCGGCGGACCTGTTGGCGCAGCCCGGCGTGGCGGCCCGTGCCGAGACCGCCCTCGGCGCCATCGAGCGTCATCGCGTCTGGCTGCGGTCCCAACTCGCCGCGGCCGCCACCACGCCCTCGGCTGTGGGTCCCGAGATCCACCACGGAGTCCTCGTCCACCACCTCGGGATGGCGCCGGACACGGACGCCGACGAGATCCTCGCCGACGCCGAGGACGATCTCGAGCGGATCCTCGATGCTCTCGCAAGCACCGCTGCGAAGGTCGGTGGCGGAACGATGGCGGACCGTGCGGTCATCCCGGATACCCTGCGTGCCGTGGCGGACAGCGCCATGTCGTCCCCCGACGACCTTCTGGACCTCTCGGAGCGCGCGTTGGAAGGTGCCGCGGCGTTCCTCGCCCAGCGCGATCTGCTCACGATCCCGGCGATGGACCTCCGCCTCGAACTCATGCCTCCCGTGCACCGCGGCGTCAGCGTGGCCTACTGCGATGCGCCCGGCGCACTGGAGACCGCCGACCTCCCCACCGTCATCAGCCTCGCGCCGCCACCGCAGTCGTGGGATGAGGAGCGGCGGCGTTCCTTCCACGCCGAGTACAACCGGCACATGCTGGTGGACCTCATGGTCCACGAGGCGCTGCCCGGCCACGCACTGCAACTGGCCGTGGCCCGTCGCGCGCAGGCCCCGACCGACGTCCGCGCGGCGATGCCCAGTGGTGTGTTCATCGAGGGGTGGGCGGTCTACGCCGAGGAACTCATGGCGCACCGTGGATTCGCGGCCGATCCCGGCGCCCGTGGCGAACTGCGCCTGCAGCAGTTGAAGATGCAACTGCGGTCGGTCATCAACGCCATCCTCGACATCCGTGTCCACACGCGCGGGATGACCGAGGCGGAGGCGCGCCGGCTCATGGCCACCAAGGGGTTCCAGGAGGACGCCGAGATCGTCGGGAAGTGGGACCGGGCGCGCCTGACGTGCGGGCAGTTGCCGACCTATTACCTGGGGTACCGGCAGGTCGCCGACATCGTCGATGACCTGGCCGAGCGCAACAGCACCTGGACGGTGCGCCAGGTGCACGACGCGGTCCTGTCACAAGGTTCGGTGCCCCCCGACATCCTGCGGAGCCTGCTGGGACTCGAGTGAGCCGGAGCGGAGGTCGGGCGCCGGCGGCGACGACGCTCTGGATAGGGTGAGTGGGCCGCCGACCGGAAGGAACCCTCCATGGCCAGCATCGAAGCCGTCATCGCCCGCGAGATCCTGGACTCCCGGGGGAACCCGACCGTCGAGGTCGAGGTGGGTCTCGACGACGGGTCGGTCGGCCGGGCGGCTGTGCCCTCCGGCGCTTCCACCGGTGCCTTCGAAGCCGTCGAGCGGCGCGATGGAGACGCCCGCTACGGCGGCAAGGGGGTCGCGCAGGCCGTCGTCGCCGTCGAGGACGACATCGCCCCCGAGATCCTGGGGTTCGATGCCGCCGAGCAGCGGCTCATCGACCAGACGATGATCGACCTGGACGGCACTCCCAACAAGAGTCGGCTCGGGGCCAACGCGATCCTCGGTGTCTCCCTGGCCGTCGCGCACGCCGCGGCCCAGTCCGCCGACCTCCCCCTGTTCCGCTACCTCGGCGGTCCGGGCGCCTACCTCCTGCCGGTCCCCATGATGAACATCCTGAACGGGGGGGCCCACGCCGACTCCAACGTGGACATCCAGGAGTTCATGATCGCCCCCATCGGGGCGCCCACCTTCGCGGAGTCGCTGCGCTGGGGCGCGGAGGTCTACCACGCGCTCAAGTCGGTCCTCAAGGCGAAGTCGCTGGCCACCGGGTTGGGGGATGAGGGGGGATTCGCCCCGAATCTCGACAGCAACCGTGCCGCTCTCGACCTCATCGTCGAGGCCATCGCCACCACGGGGTTGACCCCGGGGACCGACATCGCCCTCGCGCTCGACGTGGCTGCCAGTGAGTTCTTCGGCGACGGGGCCTACCAGTTCGAGTCGGCGCCCCGTAGCGCCGAGTGGATGACGGGGTACTACGAGTCGCTGGTGGCGGACTTCCCCCTCGTCTCCATCGAGGACCCGCTCGACGAGGACGACTGGGACGGATGGGTCCACATCACCGACGCGCTGGGGGACAGGGTGCAACTGGTGGGAGACGACCTCTTCGTCACGAACCCCGAGCGCCTGCAGAAGGGCATCGACCTCGGGGCGGCCAACGCGCTGCTGGTGAAGGTCAACCAGATCGGCTCCCTGTCGGAGACCTTGGACGCCGTCGCGATGGCGACGCGCAACTCCTACGCCAGCATGATGAGCCACCGGTCGGGGGAGACCGAGGACACGACGATCGCCGACCTCGCCGTCGCGACGAACTGCGGCCAGATCAAGACCGGAGCGCCGGCCCGATCCGAGCGCGTCGCCAAGTACAACCAGCTGCTGCGCATCGAGGATGAGCTGGCCGAGGCTGCCCGTTACGCGGGCGCCGGGGCCTTCCCGCGCTTCCACGGCTGAGCGAACGCCGTCGTCGGCTTGTCGCTGACCGGTGCGACGTGATCCGTGTGGCACGATCTGACGGTGACCACGTCCGCGCCGCCGCAGGTCGACACCGGCCCGGTGGACCCCCGACCCGCCGCGAGTCACCGGCCCACCTCCGGTCGCACGCTGGTCCTGTTCGGCGCGCTCCTGGCGGTGGCGCTCATGCTCGTGCTGCCCATCCGGACCTGGATCGGACAGCGCGCTGAACTCGACGTCCTCCGTTCGGAGATCGACGCGGCCCGTGAGCGGGTTGCGGGCCTTCAGGTCGAACAGCAACAGTGGCAGGACCCCACCTACGTCGAGACGCAGGCCAGGCTGCGGCTCAACATGGTGGCACCGGGCGAGGCCGGGATGATCCTGCTCGATCCGCAGGACCGCATCGGCGACGAGGTCGCCGAGCCCCCGCCGACGACGTGGTACGAGAAGGTGTGGCGCTCGACCGACACCGCCGCCGGTCGCCGTCCGGCCCCGCCGACCGGCGACTGATGGCACCCCTCGGTGCGTCGCCCGATGGGGGCACCCCACCCACCCCGGACGACCTCCGGATCATGGCCCGCCAGCTGGGGCGACCGATGCGGGGCATGGTGGCAGTCGCCCACCGCTGTCCGTGTGGGGCGCCCGACGTCGTCACCACCAATCCACGACTTCCCGACGGCACGCCCTTCCCGACGCTGTACTACCTGACGTGCCCCCGGGCCAACTCCGCCATCGGGGGTCTGGAGGCCGAGGGCCTCATGCGTGAGATGGAGGACCGGATCGCCTCGCAGGACGGGGTGGCGCAGTCCTACCGTGCGGCCCATGAACGGTACCTGCGCGAGCGCGGCGCGATCGAGGAGGTGGCCGAGATCGAGGGTGTCTCGGCCGGCGGCATGCCGGACCGCGTCAAGTGCCTCCATGTCCTGGCAGCGCAGGCCCTCGCGTGCGGACCGGGCGTCAATCCGCTGGGGGATGAGGTCGTGGACGCGATCGCGCCATGGTGGCAGCCGACCAGCTGCGCCGCCCGGTGGGCCGACGCCGGAGTCGACGGGGACAGCGGGGACTGAGCGCCGCCTGCCGGCCGGGTGCGCCGCTGGTGCGGAGCTGTGACCCGCGCCCCCCGACCCGCGATCCCCGCCGTCCGGCGGTAGCGTCCGACGCACGGGTCCGCGCGGGCGGGAACGCAGAGAGGGATACATGGCAACCGTGGGAGCGATCGACTGCGGGACGAACTCGATCCGACTCCTGGTGGCTCGTGAGGAGGGCGGTCGACTGATCGACCTCGACCGGCGTATGACGGTGGTCCGGCTGGGGGAGGGGGTCGATCGCACGGGGATGCTGTCA
>CAIWTL010000506.1 GCA_903915555.1 uncultured Micrococcales bacterium
CGTCGCCCCGAGATGCTCCACAACCCCGCCTGACGCCACTCCGCCCTTGAGCACCTCAGCCCCATCGACTCCGAACAGCAGTACAACGGCGCCCGGGATGCGGCATGATCACCACACCGAAACCGTCCGGAGAAGCGGGGACAGGTGACGCGACACAAACAACCCCGACCAGGCTCGGGTCTCGACAGCCGCGACATCGAGAGACTCTGAGCTTCACAGGATCAGGGAGCGATGAGCAATGAGCGAGCCCACAGATCGAACGTGTGCAGAACCGGCTGCGTCGTCGGACAAAGTGTCGGGCCAAGCATGGGCCATTCTCGGCGCAATGGCCTTCGGGGCCTTCATCGCTCAGATGTTCACGACCATCATCAACCCAGCGATGCCGACGATTGCTTCCGACCTGAATCTGTCACTGGAAACCACGGCATGGGTCTCCACCGCATACTCACTCGGATTCGGGGCGTTCCTCGTTGCCGGTGGTCGCCTCGCGGATATCTACGGCGAAGTGAAACTGATCCTGGTGGGTCTATTTCTGTTCCTTCTCGGCCTGCTGGGGGCGGCGCTCGCCTTCAGTGAGCTCGCGCTGATTGCGAGTCGAGGCGTGCAGGGGCTCGGCATTGGCATTTCGGCTCCGGCCACCCTGTCAATCCTTGTCAACGTATTCCCCATCGCGAAACGGGGTCTCGGTGTTGGCATCTGGGGTTCCGCTCATGGTTTGGGACTGCTGGTCGGACCGCTCCTTGGTGGGATACTCACTGAGTACGTCAGTTGGCGGTCCATGTTCTGGATAGCTATTCCCCTGACCATGATTGTGATTCTGGTTACTTTGGCTGCCACGAGAGGCTACTCGGGTGTCCTGGCTCCGGGAGGTTTCGACCTCATCGGATTCATCATCGGTACACTCGGCATCTCCGCCATAACCTACGGCCTGGAGAACAGTTCCGATGGGTGGGGCGCTCCGCTCACCTGGGGAATGATCGTCGGAGGCGTGGCCCTGGTTCTGCTCTTCTTGGCCCGCCAGGTGCGTATTCCCTACCCTGTCGTGGACCTGAGCCTGTGGCGTGAACGTCTCTTTTCAGGGGGATTCTTCGCGGAAGCGGCCGGGGGCTTCATCTACATCCCGATCCAGGTCTTCCTCGGCGTCTTCTATTTCCAGGACGTATTGAAGATGTCACCCATTCAAGGCGGTCTGGCTACTGGGATCCTTGTCGGGGTCAACGTCATTACGGGTCCGATAGCCGGTCGAATGGCGGACTCGGTTGGCCCCGGTCCGATGATCGCAGGTGGGTTCGTTCTTCAGGCGGTGGGGCTCTTCTGGTTCTCAACCATCAGTCCGAGTACGGAGTTCATCACGCTGGTCCCACCACTCATTATGATTGGCATTGGGGTCGGAGCTGTCATCGTGTGCTGCAACGTCGCCGGAATGTCAGCGGTGGATACCCAGCGCGCGAGTATGGGGTCAGGGCTCATGCAAATGAGCTTCAACATTTCCGCTGCCCTGGGCGTGGCCGTTCTGTCGTCGATCTTTGCGACGGTGTCGCTCAACGAGGTCAGTGAGCGGACCGCCAACACGTCATATGGATCGGCTGCGGTGAGGTATCACGAAATCCTTGCAAGTGGGAATACCTCCGGTGCCAAGGAGATGCTGAGCGCACTGCCCAGCGACGTCGCCGCTCAGGTTGAGGCAACGCATTCCGCAGCACAGGCCCACGCCATCGGGATGGGGATGCTCGGCCTGGGAATCATCGCCCTCTTGGTGGCGATCATGGTGATGATCGTGATCGGTCGACGGAAGACACCAGATCACATCCAGATGGTGGGCCTTGAGGCGGAACCAGCGTCGACTGTTTGAGGTGCCAGGCCTGCCCGTCGATTCCCCTGAGATGACGATCGCGGCAGCCGCACGCCGTCACCAGATCAGTGAGCGGGCGATCAGCCGCTGGAAGCTGCAGTTCCTCGAGGGTCACCGCTCACTGGGGTGGATCCGGCACGAACGGGCTCAGTCCATCTTTGCCTTGTGACAGCAGTTGAGCGTCGGTGCAGACATCCCGCGTGCCGACTGGAGCGGTGCCCCACGGCGGCGGGACCTCGGAACCATGGACCTGTCGCTTGGCGAGGCTGATGTGGGGGGTGAAGTTGCTGTCACCGGCTCGAACCTTCGCCAAGGTCTTTCGCAGCTTCTGCCCACTGAATCCGTAGCCGGCAAGTTGTCGACGCATCAGCGCCGTGGTGGTCGCGAGGCCGTACTTGTTCATGACCTGCAGCAACTGCGGCGAGCGCAGTTCCAGAACGAACCAGATATTGCAGCCGCCCACGCCCTTGGGCTTGACCACCCACAGATGAAGACACGACTCCGGGTCCTGGGTCTGGTCATTCAGACAGGTCTCGGCGGCGTCGATGGAGAAGGGCACCGCCTGATGGCGCTGTACTTCGGGCAGCCCGTTGGGCCAGATCACGTTGTCAGCAGTGAAGGGGCGACTGGGGTCCTTGCGCAAGGTGTTCGTCTTGTCGCTATCCACGATGATGTACACCGCCGCCGGGGCACTGCTGCCCGTCGGTTGGCCGAGTTTGGCGGTGATGTATGCGGTGCCGGCTCCCGGTGCCATCGCACCGCAGGTGAAAGACGAGCCCGCGCTCACCGACACCGACGAGAGCGCGATCTGGTTCCACGTCGAACCCCGGCCCTGCCATGCCGGGGTGCAGTCGACCTGCAACTGGTCGTGGAACAGCACCGGGCTGATCAGCGACGATCCAGAAACGTCGTTGCCCAGCGCAGCTTCGAGTTTGCCCTCCACATCGGCGGCGTTGAGCACGCCACCGACAAGGTCGAAGTTGACTGAGAACTGCCCCTGAGGTTGCAGCCACGCCTGGCTGGAGTTGTACAGGGCGATCGAGGCGTGCGGCCCGGCGTGTTGATTAGGGCCGTCCTTGCCGTCGGCCGTGACCCCCAGGTACTCGCCGTACTGATTGAGCACCATGGGCGTCAACCCGGTCCAGTAGTCGTTGTTGACCCTCAAGTACAGGAAGTTGCAGTCCACCTGGCTGCCGGGCCATGCCCCCGGATCCCAGTAGGCGACCGCACATTCCTCAGGAGTCATGTCGTCGGGATGTTCCGCGCACAGCACCGCATTCTTGGAGTACTTGTCACTGACCGCCTCCGACAGCACACCGCTCCGCATGGCCGTCAGCGAGGATGCCTTCTGCGGGTCGCCATACGGCGGGTTCGGGTTGTGGGGGTCCACCGGCACCTCGTCGGGGGGGAACGGTGCGCACGCATCATCGCCCAGCGCGGTCCGGTCACCGCATGCCGCAGCGCCAGTCAACGGCCCCGGCAACTGCGCGCAAGCGGCACTCAAGGCGATCCCGCGAAGTCGCTTGACCCCCACGGCAGAGTTGGAACGGTCCTTGACCCGCACGAGGAAATGCTTCTTGCCGCCCTGGTGTCGTGCCGTACCCGCGGCCAAGCCGCCCGCGCACCGCACCTTGACCAACTTGCCGGGCGTCGCAGCATCAATGGCAGTGCGGGGGCAGCCAGCCTCCGACGCCGACACCGCCGACCTCACGCCATCGGCAGATGCAACAGTCGGCGCACTGACCACGGTCAGACCAAGAGCGCCTACCACCAACGCGACCAGGAGTCGAGACACCATCATTGCTCCTCACTAGCAGCCCTCACCCTAACTCCATGGAATCGCCATGTCATAACGGTCGAAGCCGACTGTTCTGCTGCCCGGCCACAGACACCCAGTTCCGGAGTACCGATGCTCAACGAATGACGGTGAGCTCGGAACGAAAATGATCAGTCCACTGGCGCGCCAACGGGGTGAGGCGGCCGAGCCCATCCACCGACGCGCCTGGAAACATGAAGGAACCGAGATAGCTGTCGAGCAGTACTGGGCCACCGGTGAAGTCCCCTGCCGGCTGGTACCACGCTTGACCCGGTCCGGGTTCCGGAAGATCGCGGCTCCGTTCAGCGAGCAACGTCGCACCGCCACCGGACTCAAGTTGCCACATTCCCCGCTGCGGGCTGGCTGACACTATCCCCGCACCTCCTGTGTTTCGAAGAGTCAGTTGGCTCCACGGCTGATCATTCGACTTCACTCTACGCAATACATCTGCGGCAATATCGTCAGCGGCGTCGATGAATTCAAGGAAATGAAACAATGGAATGGGAACGCTATGCGAGACAGCGGTCGTCATCGTGACGACCGGTGTAGCGCCAGTGAAGCGTGGGTTGACCTCACCCAGATATACAGAACCGTGTTGATCAACGAGGAAGTCCAAGCCAAAGGTGCCACGGAATCCGATATCAGCCAGTGCGCGACCCATGCGGCGGCCATATTCGCGAATGGTGTCCGACAGCTCCGGAGTTTGCATTACCTGAGGTCCTGCCTCACTCCCGCAGTAACTGCGTCCGTTCACAACCAATGCACTATGCCCTACGAGATTCAGTACGGGCTCGCCCACTGCCAAGCCCGAAGCCGTGATCACCACAGCCAGGGAGTATTCATCGATGTCCAATCGAGGCATCAACTTGCTCTCGATGGCGTCGGCACCCTCTGCGGCCACGACTTCCCAGTCGCCCTCATCCTTGATGAAGTAGGTCCCTTCGCCACTTTCGCCGTACGGGACCTGAAGAACAAGATCGTCGAAGAACGATTCGGACTCCGCGGCGGATCGGGCGGCGGCATAGGACGGGAAGACTCCGGTGACGTAGGGAACAACTGGTACGCCGGCACCCTTGGCGATTCGAGTGGTCTCGACCTTGGAGTCAACGTGGCGCGCGATCGCTGGATCGGCATTGGCGAGGGTCAGACCGAGACGCTCGACCAACTCCACGCTTTCGTCGTCGGGCAGAGCGAGCACAGCGAGACCGGGGCCGTGCTTCTGGACATAGGCACAGGTGTCCTCGTGACGCAGGATCCATTTGGTGTGCCGCACAGCGAATTCTCCAGCACTCTCTCCGTCGCGCGGCGAGGGGGCTCGCTGGGGATCGTGCACGATACTCCCCGGTGATGGCCCGTCCAAGAGGATGCCACCGAAGCCCACGAAGTGCGCCCGTGGCAGCCATCTTCGGAGGTTCACCAACATCCCGGCCTGACCAGGGAAGACATAGATGTTCGGAGCAGTCTCTGACTGGAAGAAGTCCAGGATCGTGCGACCCGTCCGCGCCGCAACGACAGACCCGCTAATTTGCTGTCGCGAGGTCATGGATCTCCTTCATTCTTGCACGGTCCATGACGTAGGTATGCAACGTATAGCCGTCCGGGGAAGCGAAGTCGCGTTCGGGTGTCCGGGTGGCGCCCGCTTGTTCAAGTCCGTTCGCCATGGCCTTGTTGAAGGGGGCGATGCACCCCACCACTGCGGGGATCTCGAGCTCAACCGCCTGCACGATCAAGCGAATCATGAGTCTCCAGCCAACTCCCATTCGGCTGAAATTCTCGTCAACGCAAGTGAGTCGCGCTTCCCACTCACCATCTCTCGCCACCATTGCCTTGTCGGACGCCGATCCCACCATTGTCGTTGTGCCTACCGGGACTCCGTCCACAGTCGCTGCAAACACATACGTATTCGGATCGTCAATCTCACTGGCTACATCACGAATGTTTGGCAGGTATGGACTGTCCATGGTCGTAAGACCGGCCCGAATGTAGGCATCGACTCGGATCTCCCCCAAGACTGCTGCGTCTTGTGGCTGGGCAGGCCGAATTACAATTTCCACTTCCTCGGACATGATTTCTCCAGGAGAGGCTCGAAGGCACACGGATTGGGCGTATTGGGTTGTCATGTGGTGGACAGGAAGGACTCACAACCTCCTCAGGATATCCGGGCGAACTGCGGGAGGCCGCCCCAGCGTTGTTCACACCTGGTGAGCACTCGACGCTTGCACGGTGTCGTCGCGGTATGTCCCGGCGGCAGTCCACGTAGATCGGAACGTCCGTGAACCGGGGAGGCGCCCGGACCCAGCCCGGACACCTCCCCGGTCGCGATCACTTCGTCAAGGTGATGTCGAAGAACTTCTGGTAGCCACCGTCGTCAGTCCGCTTGACCGTGAAGTCGTGGCCCTCGAACTTCCAACTCGCGGACTCCCCGGGCTTGTAGCCCTTGCTCCAACTCAACCTCTTCTGGAAGCCGATCTCGGGGAGGCCCACCTCGGGGTTCTTGGCCCACATCTTGAAGGTGGCACCATCGGGGTACGACATGTCGGACCAGATGTCGGTTCCGGCCCACGCCATTCCCACCGCGTAGCGGGACGTGACGCCGGGCTCCAGACAGCCCTTCGCGTCCTGCCGGGTGCCGACCGCATCGATGCACACCTTCCCGTCGGTCTGGTTGATGAAGCGCATACTGATGGGCCCAGCGAAGAACTTGACCGGCTTGTCGCCGGACTGCTTCTTGCGTGGTGGCGTCTGCTGGGGGCCGTCGGTCTTGACCACCGCGTGCGAACTCGGGGAGGTCTCCTGCGAGGGCGCCGCGGCGGCCACTCCGGCTCCGGCGATCGCCAGCACAGCAGTGCCGGCGACACCGGCGATGATTCGGTTGGTTGAGCGCTTCATGGTGTCTCCTCTGACATGACTGTTTGCTCCGTTGACCCCTCCAGTCTTTCCCGGACGTCGTCCTATAAACATCATCCCGACATCCGCGTCGCACCCGCCACGCGCTCGCCGCCGGGTCAACGCAGCGGGCACCTGGGTGGTTCTCTGCGCATCCGCCGTCATCTGAGCCGATATGTGAGGCCGAGGTGATCGGCTGCGTCCCGTACACGGTCTGCGAGGACGTCCCGTGCCTCGACGAGTCCCGGTTGCCATCCTGCGATCGTCACCGTGATCTGGCCGCGGGTGACCATCGATCCCACCCGAAGTGTCCCGCCGAGCCGGCGCAGTTCCCCACGCGACAGCGCCTCGAGACTGCGGCCCCACACCTCGTCGGCGTTGTCACCGTCCGGTCGATTGACTGCCGGATCGACGACGCCGAGATGGGACACCCCGACCGGTTGCCCCGGACCGAGGGCCATCGACTCGAGGCGACGGGCGAGGCGGCGGGGGATGAAGGGGACCAGTGGCAGAGCCCGGGCCATCGGGTCGCCGTACTCAGTCCACTGCTGGAGCGCTGACCGCTTGGCCTCCCGCAGACCTCCCAGGTCGACGAGCATCGGATCCACGTTCACCGCGATGCTGGTCAACGCGTTCCCGCGGGTGTCGCCCGGTCCGGATGCACGGAGGCTGACCGGCAGCACCAGTCGCACCGATCCGTCCGGCGCCGTACGGCCACATCGATGAGCCACGCCCGCAGCGACTGCCGCGACCAAGCTCGTGAGGTCGCCCTGGGACTGCGCGGCGTGAGCAGCCCACCGGTCCGCGGGCGCGATCAGGACGACCGATGGCACCACGGCGCGCTCATCCACGAAAGCCTGCGCCCTACCCACATGGCCGCTGCGCCCCTGTCGACCGGGCGAACCCCCATCAGTCTCGCGGGGCATCGTGGCCACCGCCTTCACCGCCCGACCGACATCGGGCAGTGAACGCATCGTCGTCATGGCGTCCTCACGCAGGGCGGCGGACAACCGACGGGAGTGCGGCGGCGGATACCGGACACCGGGGTCGATCGCGGTGACCGCGTCGGCGATGGCACGGCAGTGGGCGACCCCGTCGACGATGGTGTGCGACGCCAGCAGCACCACGATCGTCCCACCGCCGGACAGTCGACGTCCCAGCAGGCGCCACCCCGGCCCCCACTCGGGGTCCACCGGCAGCCACGCCAGACCGTCGAGCCAGGACACGATCAGTTCGTCCGACAGTTCCGCTTCGATCATTTCCCAGGGTGGAGCCGGCGCTCGCACCCAGCGGTGGCGACCGAACGGCAGCGGCGACCGTTCCACGAGCCGCCCGAGCAGTCCCTGCGCCAGATGCGAGTGGAAGTCCCGCAACCCGGCAGGATCCGCCGGGCGACGGTAGATCCAGGCGAACTGGTTCACCGGTCCATGACCCAGCGCCCGCAGCCCCAGGAAGGACGCCTGGTCCATGGCGTCCAGGATCGGGGCGCTCGGCACGTCAGACATCGTGATGGCTCACAGGTGCGTCCCGCTCAGCCGGAAGTCGGCCAACGCCGCATCCAGCAGCCCACGCAGCCGCTGCCGCGAGTTGTCAGCGCCGATCTCCCACGACTCGACCGAGATACTGACCGCATCGCCAAGACGCCCCGAGACCGCTACGAGATGGCCGTGGGAGCGGTGCAGATCCGCGAGTGTCACGTGGGAGTCCACGCCGCGCAGCAGCATGTGGTCGGCGGGTGTGCCGTCCGCGCGGGCCAGGTCGGGGAACAGATCGCCGAGGTTCGAGCAGGACACCGGCAGGTCATCGGCGTAGGAGAACAGCAGATCGGGCGCCTTCCGCATGGCCCGCAGTGGCAACCACGGCACCAGCGGCAGCAACTCCAGGGCAGGATCCGACTGATGGTCGAGCATGCGGCGTGACTCGCGCAGCGTGGAACGCGCCTGCGCGAGGTCGCGGGGCAACCCATCCGGCTCGATCGCAGCTCGTGCAAACTCCATCGCGATCGCCCGATCGTCGTCGAGGCTGACGCGCCGGTTGACGGCCAGATGCAACGACACGGCTCCGTCCGAGCGGCGACGCCGACCGAGCGACGCCGCGAGCCGGGCGACGATGGCCGCGAACAACGTGTGACTGTTGCCGGACAGGTCGGCAGCGCGGGCGTCCCACTCCGCCATGGGCACCAGGATCGCGGCCGTCGGCAGGTCGATGAACGTCCGGGTGTCGACCTCGGCGTGAGCGGATCGGCGCTCACGCACAGCGCCGTACACCGTTCGGGTCACCGCCACTGCGGCCCTCGCGGACCGTCGCAGGTCGGCCTTCGCCTGCCGCAGATCGGCGACGATCCCCTCCCCTCTGCTGCGGGCACCGGCCGCGTCATAGGTCACATCGTTCGCACCACCCGTGACGGCCTGGTGGATGGCCAGGAGCGCCCCCACCCCGTCACCGATGCAATGCGAGCCGATGACGCTGACTGCAGAGGTCCCATCCGTGAAGGGCTGCAGCATCAGATGCCACGCCGGCCCGCGCTCCGGATCGATCGGCAGGTTCCGCATACTGTCGGCCCAGTCGAGCAACTCCGCGCGCGGCCGCGGGTCGGCCACCAGCAGCGGCGGGGGCGTGGTTGGCCGTACCCAGCGAGGTCGTCCGAAGGGAAGCGGCGACGCCTCGATGAGCCGGTTCAAGATGGAACCACTGAGGTTGCGGTGCAGTCGCCGGACACCGTCGTGATCCACCGGACGGCCATACACCCACACGGCCTGCATGAGTTGCTGGCGACCCGTCGCTTTGAGCAACTGCAGAACGGCGTGATCGAGGAACTCCAGTCGGTGGCCATCGGCCATCACACCACCTCGTCCCACGTCACGCCGACGGCCGCCGCGCCGGCCATCAGCGCCTGCCTCAGTTGCGCGCACGTGGTGGCCGTTCCCGGTTGCCAGCCCACCGCTGTCAGCGTCACCTGATCGCCGACGACTCCGGCGAAGACGGTCAGGACGCCCCGGCGACTCTCGAGACTGGTCGTCGTCACGCGCCGGTCGGTCCCGCGGTAGAGCACCACGTCCGCCGGTGAACCGTCCACGTCTCGGACGATCGGATCGAGTGTGCCCATATTGGACACCGAGACCGGAAGATTCGTGCCGAGTCCCAAGGCCTGGTTCGCCAGGCCCCCGATCGCCCGCCGCGGGACGAAGGGGATGAGCGGAAGCAATGCCTGCATCGGATCGGGCCCGGATCGCGCAGCTGCGATCCCTTCGCGCAGCGCTGCGCGCAGGCGGGTCAAGTCGCCGTGCTGCCCGACGGCCGGTGCGGGGACGTGCGCGAGCGACACCAGGTTTCCCACGGCATGGTCGTCGTCGCCCCGTTCGCTCACCGGGACCAGCAGCATCACGTCGCCGCCACGCTGCCGCCGTCCGACGGCACACCCCAACTGTGCTGCCACTGCCGCGGCCAGCGCGAAGCGGTTGCCGCCGGACTCCGCCGCGCGAGCATCCCACGCGGCGACATCCCCGATCAGGGATGCCGTAGCGAGGTGAACGGTCCGTCCCGGCGCGCGGGGCAGTCGGCGACGGGGGGCGGGCACCTTCGCTGCCTCGCGACCGTCGCGCCAGGCGCGCACTCCCACGCGCAAGGCCCTCCGGATTTCGGGAAGGTCATCGCGCAGTCGCCGCAGATCCGCGACGCGGGCCCGGTGTCGTGAGCGCGATCGGGGTACCGGGAAGGTATCGACGGAGCGCTCCCCGGACATGGCTGCCACAAGTGCCCGGTTCACGGCAGCCCCATCGGCGATGCAGTGCGACACCACCAGGCTCACCACTGCGCCACCGCCCTCGATCGGGGCGACTCCGAGCCGCCAGGTGGGGCCGTGCTCGGGATCCAGTGGCAGGTCGACCTGGCCGTCGGCCCAGTCGTAGATCTTCTCCCGGTCCACCGGAACGGCCTCGACCACCAACGGGACGGCGGCCGCCCTCACCCACCGATGGCGCCCGAAAGGCAGCGGGGAGACCTCGATACGTCGATTGAAGGGCCCTGTCGCCAACCGTCGATGCAGTCGCTGGATCCCACTCAGATCGGCCGGTCTGTGATAGAGCCACAGCGCCTGGATCACGGGCTCCTGACCCGCTCCCCGCAGCATCAGGAACATGGCCTGATCTGCGTAGGACAGGTACTCGTCGGTCATGCCGCTGCCGTGGTGGCCACGCTGGCGGCGATATCCGTCATGGCGTCGACGAAGGAGTCCAGGGCCGACTGGGTCTCGGCATCCTCGGGGGCGGCGACCGACAGGGTCGTGCCCTCGTCGGTGCGCGTGATCCACAGTCCGATCTGGTGTGCGGCTCCCCTGTTCAGGAAGAGGCGCCCATCGTGATCCCGCCACTCCCTCATCACGGTCGAGTCCATGGGCGGCAACTGACTGTCGAGGTAGGACAGCATCGGGACCCCCGCCCGAGCCGCCGGCAGCGCTCCCGGAATCACCTCCAGCACCCGCTCGATCGGCACGTGCACCAAGGCACTGCGTTCAGCGCACGCCGATTGCGCAGTCCTGGCCAGTTCCGAGAAGGACCGGGCTGTGTCGCGTAGGACTACTGGCGTGACGCCGGAGAACCAGCCATTGGTGGACCCCTCGTCGGCGCGGCGTGTGCTGAACGGGGCCATGGCGACGAACTGCGTGGCACCGGTCAGCATGGCATGGGCCTGCGCAGCGACCGCCAGGAAGCCACCGAGCGGCCGGGCGCCCGCCGCCGCGCAGGCCAACTCGAACCGCCTACTGGCGGAACCGTCGAGAAGAGGCCGTGTGACGATGTCGCTGACGACGTACGGGTCCTCGCGGAGCGCGGTCGGCAGACTCGGAACGGTGTGCGCCAGGACATCGAGCCAGGCGCGGATCTCCGGGGAATCCACGGTGAGCCCGGCCAGGGCAGCCTCCTGCCGCCGGCAGTAGTCCAGGTAGCTGGTCGCCGCAGAGAACGGCGGAGACGGTTGGCCGGCCACAGCGGCCATGTAGCTCCGACGGACCTCGTCGAAGAGCAGCCTCACC
>CAIWTL010000507.1 GCA_903915555.1 uncultured Micrococcales bacterium
ACAGCGTCGTCTTGCCGCTGCCCGGCAGTCCGCCCACCAGGACGAGGTGCACCCGGGCCGCCCGCAGATGTGCGAGGGCGAGTGCCAGGTGTCGTCGTGATCGGGCATGGGCCGCGACATCCGATGGTGGTTGGAGCAGGTCCACCTTCGCCCTGACGTGCGCCCGGTAGGCGATCCAGTGATGGGCGAGTGAGGGGGGCCAGGTGTCCTCGGTGAGCTCCCGATGGTGTTCGAGGAACTGCTCGGCGACGCCGGGGTGCCCGAGTCTCTCGAGGTCCATGGCCAGGAAAGCGGCGTCGGCCAGGATGTCCCCGGACCGCAATCGGTCGGAGAACTCCAGGCAGTCGATCAGTACAGGCCCGGAGGGCAGACAGAACACGGAATCGGCGCGGAGGTCACCGTGTCCCTCACGGATCCGGCCTGCGGCCACGCGCGCGGTGAACAGCGGGCCGCGGCCGCGGACGTACTCGAGCGCCAGCCCCGCGGCCCGCTGTGCCGTCATCACGTCGCGGTCCGGGAGGGCGTCCATTTCGTCGATCTCGTCGAGCCACAGTTGCTGTACGGCGTCGGGGGTCCCGAGCCCCACACCGGCTGGCACGGGGGGCACCGCCCGGTGGAATCGGGCGAGTGTCTCGGCCGTGCGCGCGACGCAGGCGAGTCCGGCGTCGGCGTCGGTCGGGTCGGTGGCGGCCAGGAGATGGTCGAGCCGGTGGTCGTCGGGGAGTCGGACCATCTCGATGGCGTGGTCGACGATGCGCCCCGTCGTATCCGTGAGGTCGACGACGCCGAGGTAGACCCCGGGAGCGAGTCGACGGTTGAGGTCGACCTCTCGGCGACAGATCTCGCCGCGCCGCTCGAGTCGGGTGAGGTCGACGAAGGGCAGGCACACGCTCTTTTTCGCCTTGAAGGCCCGGTCTCGGGTGAATGCCACGACGGCGGTGTGTGTCTCGAGCAGGGACACAGCCGGGGTTCCCCGGTCGCGCAGCCAGCGTTCCAGCCGCTGTCGGGTGTCCTGGGGTCCGGGACTCATGCGCTGCCTCCTGACCGTCGTCAGGGTACCGAGCGGAGCAACTGACGCCTGCGGGTGATGGGTGGACCCCGGTGCGTGGTGGGTCTGTCCACTGGGAAGCGATGCCCGGTAATCGGGATCGTCGTGGTGACGGTGAGTGACCTGACTGGGAGGTTGATGATGGTGGCAGGACCAGCGTGGTGGGAGCGTGCGGCATGCGCCGGCGCGCCCCTGGAGATCTTCTTCGAGGACTACCGGGCACGCGGCAACTCGCGCGCCGCGGTGCTGTGCGCCTCGTGTCCCGTGACGGAGCAATGCCTGCAGGATGCGGTGAGAACCGAGTCGCAGCAGTACGCCGGCCCCTGGGGTTTCCGGGCAGGACGCACGGCCAGTCAGCGGCGCTCCTACGGCACCCTGCGCCGGTCCGCCTGATCGGTGCAGGACAGTGTTGTCCCCTGTGATACCGCCGGTCGACCCCTCGCCGGAGAGCCCGAGTCTTCCTCTCGGAGGTCACTGTGTGCGACGGTGGCGGAGGGCGGGTTGATGTGCCGCCCGTCAAGGGGATCGTGATGACAGTTCAGGACAGTTATTCCGTCCGTCCGTCCCGGGAGGTCCGCCCGTCCCGGGAGGTCCGTGACGCGGCCTCGAACGGGGACGGCCCGCAGTGGGTGACGGCCGCGATGGAGCTCGATCCGACCGTGGAACTGCGCCCGGTGGTCGTGGGCGGTGTGATCACCGATTTCACCGTGGACCGGGCGAACGGCGAGGCCGAGAAGTTGCTGGGGGAGCTGCTCCCGCGGGGGCGCGATGCGGATCTCAGGGTGTCCGAGATGGGTCCGCGTTGTGTGCTGGGAGGGCTGCTGGATGTCCTGCGGGGTGTGGCGGAGGTGGGGGAGGAATTGCGCCTGGAGGATGTCGCGTCCCGATCGATCGACCAGGACGGCAGGCGCTGGGATATCCGCGTGGGTCCGGTGACGGGTCCCCGGCTGTCGGTCTCCTGGCGGGATGTGAGCGACCGCTACCGGCGGCACCGGGACCTCATGGCGCACTCCCGGCAGCTGGACCGCATCGTGGCCACCTCGCCGTTCGGAGTCGCGACCACCGACCTCACCGGCAGGTTCACTGCCGTCAACGCGAGTTACAGCAGGGCGGTGGGACGGGACCGGGACTGGCTGTTGGCCCACTCGATGGCCGATATCCTGTTCCCCGGTGATGCGGCCACGGTTGCCGAAGTGCTGGCGTCGTTGGGCAGTGGCTCGGACCGGCAGGTGTCGATGAGCCAGACGTTCCTGACCAGCGACGGCAGCGCCGCGACGCTCGAGCACACGGTCAGCCAGTTGTGGGAGGGCGGTCAGCCCGTCGGCGTGGTGAGTTTCATCGGCCCGGCCTCGATCGACCAGGGCTCGGTCCCGCTGCAGCGGGCTTCGTCGGCGTCGACCGTTCTCGTCGCGGTCGAGGACGGTGCCACACTGTGGGGCGACGCCCTGACGGCACTTCTCGCCCGGCGTCCGGAGATGGCGGTCGAGCCCCCGTGTCGGGTCGCGGACCTGGGTGAGCGACTGGCACTGGACTCCGTCCCCGACGTCGTGATCGGGATCGTGGCATCCGGGGTCCGGGGGACCTCCACGACCGCCGACCTCGTGTCGGCGATGCGGTGCTATCCCGAGGTCGGACTGGTGGTGCTCAGCGCACAGGTCGACCGCGATGTGGTGGACCTTCTGCGGGAGCGCACGAGCGCCACCGCATTCCTGCCGACCGTCGAGGTCGATGAGGGGGCGATCTCCCACGCGGTCCGATCTGTCATCACCGGCGCAACGGTGCTGGACGAGCACGCGGTCACGGGCATCCTCGACTCGAGGCGCCCCCACCCGGACCCCCTCGTGCGCCGACTGAGTGAACGGGAACTGGAGGTCCTCGCCCACATGGCCCACGGCGCGGACAACCATTCGATCGCCGAGTCGCTGTGCGTGAGTGTGAAGGCGGTCGAGAACTACGTGGGGACCGTGTTCCGCAAGCTGCGGCTCAACGACGAGCCGGGGGTGAATCGGCGGGTGCGGGCGGCCCTGATGTATCTCGGGGTCTGATCGCGCGGAGCCGTCGATCGATGGGAAGGGAAATGATGTGGTGGAGTCTGGTGGATCTGTTGGGAGTGTTGGCGGCGGTCACGCTCATCGGTGTGACCGGGTGGGCGTCGTGGTACCTGGTCACCGACCATAGGCGGCGAGCGCATCCTGGCGGCGCGCTGCGCAGTGGGCCGCGCGATGGCCATGCGTCCGGCCGCTTCTGACTGCGTGGCTACGCCGGATCGGGGGAGGCCTGCAGATACGTGAGGGTGTGCGAGTCGCGCTCCCCCGCGAAGAATGTGTCGAGTGCCGCCGCGCATGGTGGCACGCCGGGCGTGCCACCACCCGTCGGTGGCCCCAGCATGGGCTCATGACGCAACTGCCCACACCGTCGCCCGGCCGCGACGCTGTGGTCGGATGGGTGGCGGACCACCTCGGCGACCTCGTTGCGGGCGAGGTCACCGCATCGCCCATCCGGGGTGGCCAGTCGGCCGCCGACCGCGCCCTCGAGGGTTTCGACGTCCGCGGTTATGCGCGTGACCGCAACGAGGTGTGGCCCCCGGACCGGCGTGGGGCATCCGGGCTCTCCCCCTACATCAGGCACGGCCTGCTGACGCTGCGTCGGGTGTGGGACGCCGTGGGGGGTGGACCGGGCGCCGACGTGGCGAAGTTCCGTGACGAGTTGTTGTGGCAGGAATACGCCCGTCACCTCTATGCGCGCGTGGGCGCATCCTCCCGCCGTTCGTTGCGGTACGCGGTGACGGAGCGCACCCCGGTGACGTGGGCGGATCCGGGAGGTGCCCGGTGCCTCACCGGGGCGTGGGACGAGCTGCGGGCGACCGGCTGGCTGCCCAACCAGTCGCGTATGTGGGTGGCGTCGGACTGGACGGTCCGGCACGGACTCGGCTGGCGCGACGGCGAGGACGAGTTCTTCCGACATCTGCTCGACGGATCGCGGGCGGCGAATCGACTCGGGTGGCAGTGGACGACCGGCGCGTTGACCGGGCGCCCCTACGTGTTCACCCGTAGCCAGGTCAGGCGGCGGGCCCCCGGTCTGTGCGAGGCATGCCCGGTGTCCGGTGCGTGTCCCGTCGCCGACGCCCCCCCGGTCGTCCCGCCGTCG
>CAIWTL010000508.1 GCA_903915555.1 uncultured Micrococcales bacterium
ATCCTCGCGGTGATCTCCATCCTGTGCACCTACCTGCTGGTCTCCATCGCTGTGATCATGTACGCAGGGGTGGGCGACACCGGTACCGGGTTGTCCAACCCGGACATCGCCGACAATGTCTTCGGGGCCCTGGCCCTGCCGGTCCTCGGGAAGCCCTGGTATCTGCTGCTCTTCCTCGCGGTGCTCGCGTCGAGTGCGGCCAGCCTGGTGTCCACTTTCCTCCCCACCTCGCGCACACTCCTGGCGATGGGCTCCTACGGGGCGATCCCGCCGCGCTTCGCCGCCATCAACCCCCGGTACCTCACCCCGTCCTATGCCACGGTGGTGGCAGGTGTGGGGGCTGCCGCGTTCTACACCGTCCTGACGATCCTGAGCCCGAACGTACTGATGGACACGGTCTATTCGATCGGGATCATGATCTGCTTCTATTACGGCCTGACCGCGTTCGCCTGCGTCTGGTACTTCCGTCGGGAACTGTTCACCAGTCCCGCGAACTTCCTGTTCAAGCTGCTGCTCCCTCTCCTCGGAGGTCTCGCGCTGGCTTTCGTGTTCGCGGTGACGTTGAAGGACGCCTACTCCCCGGACTTCGGGAGCGGGGGCTCCCTCGCGGGCGTGGGTCTGGTCTTCATCCTGGGGGTGGGACTCATCCTCTTCGGATTCGTCCTGATCGCGGTCCTGCGGGTGCGCCAACCGGCGTTCTTCCGGGGAGAGACTCTTCGGACGGACACGCCGGCCATGACCGCCGACTGATCCGTGCGATCACACGCCGGCCGGGTGTGGGTCAGCGGCCACGCATCTGCGACTTCGCCGCCTTGGGGCTCTTCGGCATCGGGCCCTTGGGAATGGGCGCCGGGGTGGCCGTGAGCGCGTCCAGTCGGCGGCGGACCTCGTTCACCTCGGGCGGGGTCAGGGCCTTGGGCATCTTCGTCAGGGTCTTCTGAAGTTTGGCGACCGGGATCTGGCCCTCCTCGTCGCCCACCTGGATCTCGAGGATGGGGGTGTCCGGGATGAACCGCTGGGTCCGCTTCTTCTCGCTGGACAGCATGTGCCGGACGCGTGCCGACGGACCTTCCGACACCAGGACGACTCCGGGGCGACCCACGACGCGGTGGATCATGTCCTGGTTCTTGGTCACCGCCACGGCCGGGGTGGTGGTCCAGTTGCCGCGCATGGCCTGTGCCACGGCCGCGGCCCCACCCGGCTGGCCCTCGACCTGGCTGTAGGCAGCCGACATCGCACGTCGGCTGAAGAACCACATCGCCGCGAGCAGACCCAGCGAGGCCCCGATCAGCCCGAATGTCACGGGATTGCCGAACACGAATCCGACCGCGAGGCCGATGGCCAGGACGGCCACGAAGATGCCCAGCATGATCCACCCGAGCGAGGGGTAGACCTCCGCGGTCATCCGGTAGTTGTCGCGCACCTGGCCCACCCAGGCGAAGCGCTTCTTCTTGGGGGAGGGGGAGTCGGCCATTCCCCCAGGGTAGGCGACCCGGGACCCGGGCGACGACATCGCGGGGGTCGCGTCCCACGGACAGCGGTCGGCACCCCGAGGACCTGCTACTGGGTGGTTGCGGCGTCCCTGGCCTCGCGGTACAACCGACCAGCCCGGTAGGAGGAGCGGACGAGCGGGCCGCTCATCACGCCGGCGAAGCCGAGGCGGCGGGCCGTGTCGGCGAGTTCGACGAACTGCTCGGGCGGCACCCAGCGTTCGACCGGATGGTGGCGCGCGCTGGGACGCAGGTACTGGGTGATGGTGACCAGGTCGCAGTGGGCGTCCCGCAGGTCGCGCAGGGCCTCCACCGCCTCCTCGGACTCCTCACCCATCCCGAGGATCAGGTTCGACTTGGTGATGAGACCCGCATCATGGGCTGCGCGCAGGACGTCCAACGACCGCTCATAGCGGAAGGCCGGCCGGACGCGTCGGAAGATCCGGGGAACCGTCTCGATGTTGTGCGCCAGGACCTCCGGCCGTGACCCGAAGACCTCGGCCAGCAGTTCCGGACGGCCGCTGAAGTCCGGGATCAGGACCTCCACTCCGCAGTCGGGGACGGTCCGGTGGATCGCGCGCACGGTCTCGGCGTAGAGCCACGCCCCCTCGTCGGCAAGATCGTCGCGGGCAACGCCGGTCACTGTCGCGTACGCGAGGTCCATCGTGCGGACGCTGTCCGCCACCTTCTGGGGTTCGGCACGGTCCAACGGCTCCGGGCGCCCCGTGTCGATCTGGCAGAAGTCGCAGCGACGGCTGCACTGGCCGCCGCCGATGAGGAACGTCGCCTCGCGGTCCTCCCAGCACTCGTAGATGTTGGGGCACCCCGCTTCCTGACACACGGTGTGCAGTCCCTCGGCTTCGACGAGTGAGCGGATCTGCAGGTACTCGGGACCGGTGCGGAAGCGTGTCCGGATCCACGGCGGTTTGCGCTCGATCGGCACCTCGGCGTTCCGCTGCTCGATACGTAGCAGCCGCGAGGAGTCCTTCGCCATGGTGAGATCCTAGGCCGTCCTGGGCTCACCGCCGCGGCGGGTGCCCACCACGATGGCGACCGCCAGGGCGAGAAGTCCCGCCACCGCAAGCACGGCCGCCCCCCGGAGAGCAGTCGCCACCCAGGGTTCCGTGAGGGCGGTCATCACGTCCCGCGACAACTCAGGCATCTGTTCCGACGGTCTGGCGGACGCGGTGGTCAGCAGAGCGCCCCCCGCGGCGCAGCCTGCGGCCGAGGCGAGCAGGACCACACCGAGCCACCGCAAGCGGTTCGCGCCCATGAGCACGGTCACGACAGCCAGGACGAGTGCGCCGACCGCCAGCAGCCAGTCCCAGCGCGCCAGTTGGCCGCCGACGACCAGGAGTCTCTCGAGATCGATCCCCGTCGTGGCGGTGATGGTGGTGTCCCGATCCAGGCTGCTGAGCAATCCGGTGACGCTCCCTGCCAGTGAGTCCCCGGTGAGTGGCGCGAGCAGTGGCTCGATCGCGATGACGATCTCCGAACCGTTGACCTGTACCGATGGATCCGTTGCGCCTTCGGCGGTCGCCGCGAGGCCGGTGGACAGCACGGCGACCCACGCCTGCCATGCCTGCTGGAACCGCGGGGTGGGAACCAGGTCGACCGCCTGGTCCGCCAGGGCTGCGGCGCCGCTGCCGGCGAGGCCCGCCAGGGGACCCGCACGTGAGGCCAGTTGCTCCCCGGCGGTGGTGATGCCGGTGCGCAGTTCCGTCTGGATCTCCTGTTGCACGAGGGGATCCTGGATCGAGGTCTGCATGGCGGCGGCGAAGTCGGCGGAGCCCTGCTCGCTGAGGCTCTGTGAGATACCGAATCCCAGGACGGCGACGGTGGAGAGAAGTGCGGTGAGCACGGTCGACAGGACGCGGACGGCCATCCTCATGCCCCGTTCCGTTCTACAGCCGGATCCTCGGTGTCGCGGAGCAGGGCAGAGGTGACGGACTCCGCCGCTGCCGTCGTCGTCACCCTGGTGCCCCGGATCCTCGACAGCGACGTGACACCGGCGTCGGGGATTCCGCACGGCACGATGCGGTCCTGCCACGACAGATCGCAGTCGCAGTTCAGTGCGAACCCGTGCATGGTGACGCCTCGGGCCACCCTCACCCCGATCGCCGCCACCTTGTCACCGCCGACCCACACCCCGGACCGACCCGTGACCGTCGTCCCCGAGACCCCGAGCTCGGCCATGGCTCGGATGATGAGACGCTCCAGTCCGCGGACGTGCGCGACGACGTCGAGACGATGATGGAGTCTCTGGATCGGGTAGCCCACCAGTTGGCCGGGACCGTGCCAGGTGATCCGTCCGCCGCGGTCCACCTCGATGACCGGGGAGCCGTCGACCGGGAGGTCCTCGGGCCGCGTCCGGGAGCCGGCAGTGAAGACGGGCTCATGCTCGACCAGGATCACGGTGTCGGGCCTGACGCCCCGGGCAACCTCGCCGTGGATGTCCCGCTGGAGTCGCCACACGTCCTCGTAGGGGACGAGCCGTGAGCCGACACCGAGGTCGATGATCTCGGGCGGGGTCGAGGGGGTGGACACGGTCATTCTGCGAGGACCGTCGCCAGGGCTTCCGGCAGGGTGGGCTCCCGCCAGGTGAACCCTGCCGCGGTGAGACGTCCGGGGGCGACGCCCTGGCTGGTGATGATCTCGGTGGCGAACTCACCCAACGCGGCGCGCAGCGCGAACGTCGGTACCGGGAGTCTGGCGGGGCGATGCAGGGCGGCCGCGAGGTCCGCCGTGGCCTGGTTGTTCGTGACGGGCTGTGGAGCGAC
>CAIWTL010000509.1 GCA_903915555.1 uncultured Micrococcales bacterium
AGGGCTTCCTCAGGTTAGCAGTGACACCACTGCCTCCCGTCACTCGGTCGGCGTCGCCCCGATCGCCGCCAATGCCACCGCGGCGACTGCGACCACCCCGCCGATGACGAGTACCCGGCGGCGCGGGGCGAAGGCGCGATGAGCCATGACGCCACCGCCGCTGGTCGAACTCATCACGGACCCCACCGACAGCCATGACATCAGCGAGCCGGCCGACGCAGCCGACCCGATGCTGAAGATCGAGCCCGCCGATCCCACGGAACCGATGGACAGGACCGAACCCGAGGACCACAACGACAACACGGAACCGGTCGATCCGATCGAGAGGGCCGAACCCGCGGAGCCGGTCGACAGGACTGACGACGCCATGTCAGGGGACGGTGACGGTGATGACGTCGCCACACGTGGCGGACGCCTCCTTGAGCACGGAGTCGACCTCCTTGTACGTCACCACCGTGGCGACGTCCTCGTAGATCTTGAGCAGTCCGTTGGCCATGACCGACGCGCACTTCTTGGCCAGGGCGGACTCCGCCTGCGACGCCTTGAGTTGCGCGGCGAGGTTGTTCTCCTTGGCCTGGGCGTTCGCCTGTGCCTGCTGGTACTTCTTGTTCAGCGCGGCGATCTCGGCGGTCTCCTGCTTGATCTTGGAGGTATCGATCTTGAGATCACCCTTGTACTTCTTCGACTCGGCGCGGTACTTCGCGATCTCCTTGGCCTCTGCCGCTTCCTTCGCCCCCGACGAGGCCTCGAGCTGCTTCAACTGCTGCTGCAGTGCCGCGATCTGCTGATCGGTCGACGACTGCAGGTTGTTGAGCGTGCTGTTGGTGTTGAAGCCCCAGATCGCGAAACCGATGGTGGTCAGGGCGAGGACGCCGGTCGCGATCTGCCACGGCAGCGACGTGTTCTTCCCGTGGTCGCCGGGCACCGGAGCCGGGGTTCCCGGGGTGTCGGCTCCGCCTGATGCGGATCCCGGCGTGGGAGCGGAACCGCCGTAGGCCGGGCCAGTGGGGGGAGTCTGCGGGATGGCCGTCGTGGGCTGCGGGTCTCCGCCGGGAACGGGAGGATTGGGCGGCGTCGGCGTGGTCATGGGAACTCCTCGATAGTGTCCGCGGACAGATTATCCTCCACCGACGCCGTTGCCCGGACGGCTCGCCGGAGCGTGGGCGACCCGGCGACCCGCTGCCTCAGTCGTCCACGAACGGGCTGGGGACCCCGAGGGCGAACCCGGATCCCGCCTGGCCGGGACCTGCGACGACGGCCAGCCCCACGTCCGGCTGCTGAGCCGCCTTCGCGTAGGCGCCACCGATGAGGGTCGGGCCGACCCCCGTGGCGGTGAGAACGAGGTCACCCGGACGCACCCGTTCCGCCAACCACTCCCCCGGCTTGCGTCGGCACCGCTCGACGGCAGCGTCGCCGAAGACCGACAGTGCCGCTGCCGGCACATCCTCCTCGGCGACCACCATGACCGCCACGCGCCACTCGGCCCGAAGGGCCCCACAGACAGCGGCGAGGAAGGCGATGTCGATCACGGCGGTGTCGGCCGCCTCCGCCGCCTCCACGGCAACAGCGATGCGCTCGACGCGGGGCAGATCCACGACGGTGATCACCGGGACGGGCGCGGCGGCGACGATCTGTTCCGCACCGCCGTCACGGAACCAGCCCGCCATCCCGCTGCGCAGGCGGTTGCCCACGACGATGACCGACGCGTCCGTCTCGAGCGCGGCGTTGCGCAACCCGAGCGCCGGCGACTGGTCGAGACGCACGTGGGCCTGCCCCTCGGCGCCCGACGCCGCCACCCGGTCGGCCATGGTCTCGCGCATGCGGGCGGGAGGGCGGGAGACGGCGGTCAACTCGTCGGCGATCACGTGGACGGGATTGACTGTGCCGGACGCCGCCCGCGCCAGGGCCGTGGCAACGGGCATGAGAGTGGCTGCCTGGGCGTCGTCGGCGATCCCCACGAGCACGTTCTGCCCCACCGGGCGCTCCTCGCGTCGGGGCACCGGGACGCGGGAAGCGAACCACTGGGTGGTCGCCGAACTGACGAGCAGGCTGACCAGGACGACGACGAGCACCGCGTTCAGCACCACCTCGTCGAACAGCCCGATCGAGAAACCCACCGCTGCCGCGGCCAGCGTGGCTGCCGCCTGCGGAAGTGTCAGCGAGAACATCAGACCGACCTCGGACCACGCGAAGCCCCGGGTGCGACCGGCGACCGCCGCCGCAAGGTACTTCCCGACCACCACCGCCACCGCGAAGGCGGCGGCGACCTGGAGGGTGCGGGGCTGGGTGATGACCGACGGCTCGATGAGCAGACCGATGGAGATCAGGAAGAAGGGGATGAACAGCGAGTTGCCCACGAACTCCGTGACCTCCATCAGAGGCGAGCCGTTGGGGACGCTGCGGTTGAGGCCGAGCCCGGCGAAGAAGGCCCCCACGATGCCCTCGATGCCGAAGGCCTGGGACAGCAGTGCGGCCGCGAGGAACGCCAGGACGAGGAAGATGAACCGGGCCGCCCGCGACCTGCCCGGGTGGCGGAACCACCATCGCGCGGTCCAGGGGAGCACCACGAGGGTGAACAGCCCGGTGACGAGGAGACCCAACGGGAGACTGACATAGGGGTTGGTGCCCGCTTCGTTGTCGCCACCGGCGACAACCGCCAACACCAGCAACGCCAAAGTGTCGGTGATCACCGTGGCACCGACCGAGACCACGACACTGCGACTCGACACCAGTCCGCGGCGTTGCACGATGGGGTAGGTGACCAGCGTGTGGGAGGCCCACACCGAGCCGATGAGCGCCAGTCCCCATCCCGACAAGCCGGTCCAGACACCGGCGACGACACCGAGCACGAACGGGAAGCAGAAGGTCAGGAGCCCGAACGTCAGCCCCGCGCCACGGTTGCGGCTGAAGAGGCCCAGATCCAACTCGAGCCCCGCGAGGAACATGAGGTAGAGCAGACCCACCGACCCGAGGCCCTGCAGGCCCGCGCCGTCGATGAGGTTGAATCCCTCCGGACCGATCAGGTAGCCGCCGAGGATGAGCCCGATGATGCCCGGGATCCGGATCCTTTCCATGATCATCGGCATGATCAGGGTCACGGCGAGCACGCACAGGAGCAGCCCGACCGCGCTGTCGAAGATCGGTGGGTCCTGCGTGCTGGTCGCCGGTGGGGAGACCACCGCGGTCAGGGCAGCGTGCACGCCTGCAGGCTAGCCTGCCGGCACCGCCGGACGACCCGCTCGCGAGGAACAGCGGCGGGGGTCCCGCCCGAGGATCAGTGCCTCACGACGAACTCGACCACCGACCGCCACGTCTCCCCCGCCCCCAGGGAACGCCACCCCACGTCCTGGCCGGCCCCCTGGAGGTGCACCGCGTCAGTCGGGCAGGTGTAGGGCTCGACCGCGATGGAGGCCCGGTTGCCGGGGGTGAACACGACGATGTCGCGGAACGCCGAGTCGTACCTCATGTCCACCGTGGCACCGCATCCCGAGAGGACCGCGCGCCGCATGAGTCCGTCCGGACCCGGCTCGAACGGCGGCAGCCCGGTCAGGACATCGTCGAGGACGCGCTCTCCGACGGGTTCCTGGACGCGGAGGTCGCGGTCACCCGTCACGGGCGACACGGTTCCCTCGGGGATGCTGTCGTGCAGCGGCCAGAAACTGTCGGCACCCACCTGGATGTCGACGTCGGCCAGGTCGTGGCATCCGAGCAGCGAGAAATAGGGGTGGTATCCCAGGCCGAAGGGAACCGGATGGTCGTCGACATTCGCGACCTCGGCGACCAGCCGCAGTCCGCGGTCCCCCAGTTCGTAGGTGAGCCGCAACTCGAGGTCCCCCGGCCAGTCCGCGGCCACGTCGGCGGCGTCGCGCGACAGGCGGAAGGTGCCCGTCACGGCGGACTCGCCCGATGCCTCGTAGTCGCTCCAGGGCCGTTTGGCGCAGAACCCGTGGATGGCGTTCGGGTCCCCGGGATGGGCGTGCGGCAGGCTCCACGTGCGCCCGTCCCACTCGAACTCGGCGCCCGCGATCCGGTTCGGGAACGGGAAGAGCACGGGGATGCCACTCCTCGTCCCACTACCTCCGACGAGAACATCGGACTCGTGGTGCAGCAGCGCGAGACCCCCGGGAGTGCGCCAGTCGAAGAGGTTGAAGCCGACGTCGGGGACGATCGTGGCCGTGGCGCCCGCTGGCGACGACAACCGGACCAGCGGCATGCCCTGGGTCGGCAGCGGGCCGTCCGGGCCCTCGACGACGATGCGCGTTCCGGTGGGATCGATGTGCACAGCCATGGACCCGATCGTGCCAGTAGGAGGCCCCGGATCCGGGCCCGAATCGGATGCCCGGGGGCAAACCGGGCACCCCGAGAGTGTCTGCACCGATCTGTCGGGCCCGCGTGGCACGGTGGGGGATCGTCGGACAGGCGGCGAGCCGGACGGGGCGCAACGGCAGCCCAACCGTCCGAGCTGGGTGGAGTCGTCATCGGCAGGTGGCGGCGGTGCAGGAGGGACAGACACATGGGGCAGATTCACGATCGGTCGGCGACGGCGGTGGCCCACCCGATCCGACGGTGGGACGAGTCGACAGCCGAACAGGACCACACCGTGGCCGCCGAGGCCGACCTGAGCAGGGACTTCGCCTGCCTCGTCACGGTCTCGCATCTGGCGCCCGGTGACGAGCGACATCTCCGACTCGTGATGGGAGTGACCGGCGTGATCGATACGGACAGCACGGCGGATGTCCACATGATCGTCGCTGCGGGCGACCCCCGGTCGGCGATCCGGGTCTGCGTGGAGTCGATCAGCGCGAGGTTGCCCCAGTCGGTCGTCACCGTCGCCGAGATCGTGGACTACAACCATGCCCTGCTCACGTTCCTGGAGCAGCACGGCGAGCACCCCGACGACGTCGACGGCGTCGCGACCTTCGACGACCGCGAAGCGGTCGCCCACATCCTCGACCGGGAGTGAGCGGGCCCGACACCCGCCGCCTCTTCGTGGCCCTGTGGCCACCTGCCCAGATCGTCACCGCCCTCGACCGCGATCTCCGCGGGATCCGTCGCGATGCTCCCCCATCGTTGCGCTGGCAGCCGCCGGAGCGCTGGCACGTCACCGCGCTGTTCCTGGGAGACTTCCCGGTGCGGCGGGCGACCACGCTGGTGGAGCACGCAGCGGCCGACATCCCGCCCGGTGAGATGACGGGCGGTGGTGCCGGCTGCTTCGGACCAGTCCTGTGGTGGGGGGTCGACGCCCCTTGGACCCGGGATCTGCACGCCGCGGTCTGCCACTTGTCCGGTCAGCCGCGCGACCCCCGCTGGCTGCCCCACCTCACCCTCGCCCGCAGCCGGGGAGCACCTGTGCCGCCCCCGATCGTCAGCGCGGTGGAGGGCCTCCCGACACGCACGTGGACCGCGGATCGGTTGCGGCTCGTTGCCTCGACACTGGGTGCCGATCCGCGCTACGACACAGTGCTGGAGGTCGCACTCACGGGGTGACACCCGTCGACCGCCCGGACAACCAGCCACTGAGAACGCGCTCGCACGCCACCAGGTCAGCGATCGGCACCCGCTCGTCGACCGCGTGCGCCAGGGAGGGGTCACCGGGCCCGTAGTTCACGGCCGGGACACCGAGAGCCGAGAACCGGGCGACATCGGTCCACCCGAACTTCGGTCGCGGCTCGGCCCCCACCGACGCGATGAACTCGGCCGCTGCCGGTCGATCGAGACCGGGCAGCGCTCCGGCGGCGCGATCGACGATCTCGACGTCGAAACCCTCGAACACGTCTCGCACGTGGCGCTCCGCCTCCTCGACGGTGCGGGTCGGGGCGAAGCGGTAGTTCACCGTGACGACGCACGCGTCCGGGATCACGTTGCCGGCGATACCGCCCTCGATGCCCACGGCATTGAGACCCTCGCGGTACTCCAGACCGTCGACCGACACCCGACGCGGCTCGTACTCCTCGAGACGGCGCAGGATCTGGCCCGCCTCGTGGATGGCGTTGCGCCCGAGCCAGGACCGCGCGCTGTGCGCGCGCACCCCGGTGGTCCTCACCTGCGCCCGGACCGTTCCCTGACAGCCCGCCTCGATGCCGGCTCGGGACGGCTCCATCAGGATCGCGAAGTCGGCCGCGAGCCAGTCCGGGTGCGTCTCCGCCAGGCGAGCCAGTCCGTTGAACCGCGCGTCGATCTCCTCGCACTCGTAGAAAACGTAGGTGACGTCGTGCACCGGGCGATCGACCATCGCGGCGAGGCGCAACCCGACCGCCACGCCACCCTTCATGTCACATGAGCCGAGTCCGTGGATCGCTCCGTCCCTGATGGTGTGCGGAAGGTTCCCGGCCGACGGCACCGTGTCGAGGTGGCCACCGATGAGGACCCGCGCGGGCCGGCCCAGGGAGGTGCGGGCCACGACGGTGTCACCGTCCCGGTCCACCCGCAGATGGGGGATCCGCCGCAATGCCGCCTCGACGGCGTCCGCGAGCGGACCCTCGCTGCGGGACTCGCTGGGGATGTCGACGAGATCGGCGGTCAGGGAGACCACGTCGCGGTCGAGGTCGAGAACGGGGGCCGAGGTCACATGGGTACGGTATCCCGGTGAGCGAATCCGAACTTCAGCCTGTGACAGGTCCCGCCAGCGCCATCGGCCTGGCGTCCGTGGTGGGGGACGAGATCCTCGAGGTCTGGTACCCGGCCCCCACACTGGGTGACGTCCCCACCGACGTGCCCGACATCTCCAGCGGGATCGGTACCGACCACATCCGGGGGGTCACGGTCCAGACCGTCACGACCGCCATCGGGGAACTCCAGGACGCCCCGACCGATGTGGCCGACGCCTATCTGCGGCTCCAACTGCTGTCACACCGACTGGTGCAGCCACGGACCATCAACCTCGACGGCCTGTTCGGTCTGCTACCGAACGTGGCGTGGACGTCGCTGGGACCGGTGGCCCTGCGGGACCTGGACGCGGCCCGGCTGCGCGCCCGTTCGAGAGGCGCGAATCTGACGGTCCTCGGGGTCGACAAGTTCCCGCGGATGGTCGACTACGTCGTGCCGTCCGGGGTGCGAATCGGGGATGCGGACCGGGTCCGGTTGGGCGCCCACCTCGCGGAGGGCACGACCGTGATGCACGAGGGATTCGTGAACTTCAACGCCGGCACGTTGGGCCACTCCATGGTGGAGGGTCGTATCAGCGCCGGTGTCGTCGTCGGTGACGGAACCGACATCGGCGGGGGCGCCTCGATCATGGGAACGCTCTCGGGCGGGGGCAAGGAGGTCATCACGATCGGCGCGAGCAGTCTGATCGGCGCCAACGCAGGCTGTGGGATCTCCCTGGGTGACGAGTGCGTCATCGAGGCCGGCTGTTACGTGACGGCAGGAGCCAAGGTCACGCTGCCCGACGGCGAGGTGGTGGCGGCCCGGGAGCTCTCCGGGGCCGACGGCCTGTTGTTCCGACGCAACAGCGTCTCGGGCGCACTCGAGGTGGTGCCGCGGTCGGGTTCGTGGGGGGGACTCAACGCCGCACTGCACCATCACAACTGACGGCGCCGGAACGGCGGCCGATCAGACGCCGCACTCCCGGGAGAACTGTTGGTACTTCCGGGTGGTCATCGGCTTCACGAAAGCCCGGACGAACCCGGGGAGCATCGACCAGGTGGTGCTCACCTGCTCCTGGGTCGCGCCGTCACAGATCCACGGGAGCACGAGGTCGGAGTCCTCCTGGCTGCGGGTCCGTTCCATGAAGCCCTTCAGATCGTCCTTGGTGACATACCGCCGGACGATCGGGATGGCGTCGCGCTCCTCGTGGGCGCAGTGCCCGGCCAGCACCTCACGGACGCGGTCGAAACCCCGCTGGACGGCCGCGATGTCGGTATCGGGACCTAGCACCGATATCGATCCGTCGAGGGAGTCCAGGGCCCGGGACAGAGCCACGTGCTCGGACTCCATCGCGGTGAGCACGGCCTTCTCCTCACCCGTCGCCCGGGCGAGGGCGACGGGCCACAGGCACTGGTCCTCCGCCTCGTGGTGGGTGCGAAGGGTATCGGAGAAGAACCGGTACCGCCGTTGGATGCCCCCGGTGACGAGGGGATCGGCCAGGTCCGCGCGGCCCACCGCTGGGCGAAGCCGGTCGATCTCCCGGAGGAACGCACTGTGCATGTTGGCGTTGATCGTGAAATCGACCTGGTCGCCCATGAGTGTCCCCGCCCGTCTCAGCGGTCAGTGATCGGCACGTAGTCGCGCTCGGTGGCGCCCACGTACACCTGCCTGGGGCGACCGATCTTGGTCGACGGGTCGTTGATCATCTCGCGCCACTGCGCGATCCACCCCGGCAGGCGGCCGAGCGCGAAGAGCACGGTGAACATGCGGGTGGGGAATCCCATGGCCTTGTAGATCAGGCCGGTGTAGAAGTCCACGTTGGGGTAGAGCTTCCGGGAGACGAAGAAGTCGTCGGCGAGCGCGACCTCTTCCAGGCGCAGCGCGATGTCGAGGAGCGGGTCGTAGGCGTCGAGCTTCGCGAAGACCTCGTGGGCCTTCTCCTTCACGATGGCCGCGCGTGGGTCGTAGTTCTTGTAGACACGGTGCCCGAACCCCATGAGCCGGACACCGTCCTCACGGTTCTTCACCTGGCGGATGAACGTCTTCACTCCGCCGCCGGAGGCATGGATCTTCTCCAGCATCTCCAGCACCGCCTGGTTGGCTCCCCCGTGCAGCGGCCCGAAGAGCGCGTTGATCCCGGCCGACACCGAGGCGAACATGTTGGCCTGCGACGAGCCGACCAGCCGGACCGTGGATGTGGAGCAGTTCTGCTCATGGTCGGCGTGCAGGATCAGCAGCATGTCGAGGGCGTCGACAACGGCGGGGTCGACCTCGTACGGCTCGGCGGGGACACCGAAGGTCATGCGCATGAAGTTGTGTACATAGTTGAGCGAGTTGTCGGGGTACATGGACGGCTGTCCGACCGACTTCTTGTAGGCATTGGCCGCGATCGTGGGCAGTTTCGCGAGCAGCCTGATGGTGGAGATCTCCACCTGCTCGGGGTCCAACGGGTCCAGGGAGTCTTCGTAGAAGGTGGACAGGGCGCTGACTGCCGACGACAGGACCGGCATGGGGTGGGCGTTGCGGGGGAAGCCGTCGAAGAGGAAGCGCAATTCCTCGTGGAGCATCGTGTGGCGCTTGATGCGTTCGATGAAGTCGGACAGTTCGTCGACGCTCGGAAGATGGCCGTAGATGAGCAGGTAGGCGACCTCGAGGTAGGTCGACTCCGCCGCGAGCTGCTCGATGGGATAGCCGCGGTAGCGCAGGATGCCCACATCGCCGTCGATGTAGGTGATGGCGGACTCGCAGGAGGCCGTGTTGGTGAAGCCGACATCGAGGGCCACGTCTCCGGTGGTGCTGAGCAGTCGCGAGACGTCCAGCCCGTTGCTGCCCTCCGTCGCGGGCCTGAGTGGCAGGTCGAGGGATCCCCCCGGGTACTGCAGCGTGACGTCGTCGTTCACCGCGACCTCCTCACCCGGGCTCCCGCCCGTCGTCCTTGTCCCACCGTAGCCACTGGTTCCCCGGTGGGCTGCGGCAGCCCCGTAGGTCAGTGCGCGCGCAGTCGCCGGGCCGCCTCGGCCAGCAGGTCGTCGGGCTCCGTCAGCGCGACCCGGATGTGGCTCCGCCCAGACGGACCGTAGAACCCACCTGGCGCAACCACGATGCCCAGATCCGCCAACTGCGCCACGAGTTCTTCGTCGGTCGCGCCGTCACGCGCCGCCCACACGAAGAGTCCTGCTTCCGAGTGGTCGACGCGGAACCCGGCGGCCCGCATCGCGCCGCCCAGG
>CAIWTL010000510.1 GCA_903915555.1 uncultured Micrococcales bacterium
CCGCTCGCCGTGGCCGCTGGTGGTCCTGGGCCGCGGCCCGTCGTGCGGTGGCCGCCGGCGAGGGATCGACACCCGTGTGCATCCCGCCGACGGGCGCCCCCGCCGTGCGCGGGTAGTGTCGGGGTGTCCTGAACCGAGGCGTCGAGGAGCCCGCCATGCCCGACTTCCGTCTGTCACCCGAACTCGAGGACCTGCGCAAGACCGTCGAGGCCTTCGCGCACGACGTCGTGGCCCCCGTCATCGGTGACTTCTACGAGCGGCAGGAGTTCCCCTACGACATCGTGCGCCAGATGGGCGAGATGGGCCTGTTCGGACTGCCGTTCCCGGAGGAATACGGCGGCATGGGCGGTGACTACTTCGCGTTGTGCGTCGCGATCGAGGAGCTTGCGAGGGTCGACTCCTCGGTGGCCATCACGCTGGAGGCGGGGGTTTCTTTGGGCGCCATGCCCATCTACCGCTTCGGGACCGAGGAGCAGAAGCGGGAGTGGTTGCCGGAGTTGACCGCCGGGCGAATGCTGGGCGCGTTCGGTCTGACAGAGGCCAGCAGCGGATCGGACGCGGGGGACATCTCCACCACCGCGGTCCTCGACGGTGATGACTGGGTCATCAACGGCGGCAAGGTCTTCATCACCAACTCGGGCACGGATATCACCGGTCTCGTCACGGTGACCGCCAAGACCGGCACCGACGACGCGGGCCGGCCGGAGATCTCCGCCATCATCGTCCCGAGCGGCGCACCCGGCTTCACCGTGGCGCCCAAGTACTCCAAGGTCGGGTGGAACGCGTCGGACACGCATGAACTGTTCTTCGACGACGTCCGGGTGCCCCAGGAGAACCTCGTGGGGGAGCGGGGGCGCGGCTATGCCCAGTTCCTGCGCATCCTCGACGAGGGGCGTATCGCGATCGCTGCCCTCGCCGTGGGCCTGTCCCAGGGATGCGTGGACGAGTGTGTCGCCTACGCCAACTCCCGCGAGGCCTTCGGCCGGTCCATCGGGTCCAATCAGGCGGTCTCCTTCAAGATCGCCGATATGGAGGCGCGCACCCATGTCGGTCGCCTCACGTACTACGACGCCGGAGCGAGACTCATCGCCGGGCAGCCCTTCAAGCACCAGGCCGCCATCGCGAAACTGGTGACCACGGAGGACGCCGTCACGAACGCTCGGGAGGCCACCCAGATCTTCGGCGGCTACGGGTTCATGAACGAATACCCGGTCGCTCGCTTCTGGCGCGACAGCAAGGTTCTCGAGGTCGGCGAGGGAACCTCCGAGGTGCAGCGGATGCTCATCGCCCGCCAGCTCGGCGTCCGCTGACGCGGAGCCTTTGGAGCCGGGACCTGCGGCGCTCTCAGTCCCTGGAGGGGTTCGATTCGTCGACGTCCGCTTCGGTCGTCACGACTGAGCTGTCGTCGGTGAGGTCGATGACGGTATCGGACTCCCGGCGCGGCGCCAGGCCACGCTTGACCAGCTGCCGCCACAGCAGCGGGAAGAGCCCGGCGGCGAGCAGGATCTTGATGCCGTCGCCCACCAGGAACGGGGTCATCCCCATGCTGATGGCGGAGGCCCACGTGGCGCCCAGGCTGAACTTCAGCCACGTCACGCCGATCGCGTAGATGACGACGTTGCCGAGAACCATGGCGAGGGCGGTGTCGAGTGCGGTGCGCGTCCAGCCGCGCTCGGCCAGCCAGCCGACCAGCCCCGCGGCCGCAACGAAACCCACGATGTAGCCGAACGAGGGCATCGTGAAGCCACTCGCGCCACCGGCGAACCACGGCACCCCGACCACGCCCGCGAGCCCGTACAGCAGCATCGACAGGATGCCCCTGATCGAGCCCAGTGACGCGCCGACGAGCAGGACCGCGAACGTCTGGCCGGTCAGCGGGACAGGGGTGAAGGGGAGGGGAACCGAGATCTGCGCGAAGATGCCGACGAACACGGCGCCGCCGAGGATCAGCAGGGCATCACGGGCCAGGGAGTGCGGGAACACGTCAGCCAGGACTCGTGGGGCCGGCGCGGTGACAGCCATGGGATCTCCCTCTCTTCTCGGCACCGGCCGGCGCCGATGCTGCCCCAACTGTAGGACCCCGGGCACGCGTCGGGGTGCGATCGGGTGGTCCCGGACGGATCACCTCGGATTTGGGTAACGCTTCGGTCACGTTCTGTGGAGCGTTCTGCGTGGCGCGTGGCTGCGCTAGGCTGTGGACGTCCGCTGGGGAGCGGGCAGACAACTGCACACGACAGGTAGATGGCAGACGCTGAGGACGCTGGGGAAGGCGACCCTCGATGCGAAGGAGGCCATCATGTCGAGCGCCGCGGTGCCCAGGCACCCGTCAGACACCATGCCCACGCGGGGCATGGTCTTCATCCACGCCTGCCCACGGGCGCTGAGCCCCCATGTGGAGTGGGCCCTCGCCCAGGTTCTGGGCGTCGACGTCTCCATCGAATGGACCGGCCAACCCGTCTCACCGGGCACTGTCCGCGGTGAATTGTCGTGGCAGTCCGCGGCGGGCACCGGCGCGACGCTCGCCAGCGCACTGGTCGGCTTCGCCCCTCTGCGCTACGAGGTGACCGAGGAGCCCACGGCCGGCCGGGAGGGGGAGCGCTTCGCCGTCACCCCCAGCCTCGGAATGTTCCGCGCGACCGTCGGGCTGCACGGCGACATCATGCTCAGTGAGGATCGCATCCGCAGTGCCATGGCGGAATGTGGCACCGGTGACGAACTGCTCGGCCGCATGCGTCACCTCCTCGGTGCCGAATGGGACGCCGAACTGGAGCCGTTCCGCTATGCGGGTGACGGCGC
>CAIWTL010000511.1 GCA_903915555.1 uncultured Micrococcales bacterium
GCTGCTGACATTCCGGGGTCGGCATCTGTCGCGATGACGCGCGCCACGGTCTCGCGCGCCTTGACGGCTTGGCGAGCGATCTCAACCAGCGAGACCCGACGGCCCGCACTCGAGATGAGAACGTTCATCCCTTCGCTCCGGGCTGCATGCCCCGGAACTCCCTCGCTGTCGCGTGGCCGTCCTCCGACGTGTCCGCCCGGCGCAGGACCGATGTGACCGTGCGCCACAGGATCTTCAGATCCAGCGAGAACGACACGTTGTCGACGTACCAGACATCCATGGCCAGGCGCTCGGGCCAGGGGGCGTTGTTGCGGCCGTTGACCTGGGCCCACCCGGTGATACCGGGCCGCACCTCATGGCGGCGGGCTTGTTCAGGGGTGTAGCGGTCCAGGTAGGCCACCAGCAGCGGGCGGGGTCCGACCAGGCTCATATCGCCGGTGATGACATTCCAGAGTTCCGGGGTCTCGTCCAGGCTGGTGGACCGGAGGAAGGAACCGAACCGGGTCAGACGCTCCTCGTCGGAAAGCAGCTGGCCGTCGTCGTCGGTCGCGTCGGTCATGGTGCGGAACTTCGACAGCGTGAAGATCTTTCCGTCGCGGCCTGGGCGCTCCTGGCGGAACAGCACCGGTCGGCCCAGGTTGATGCGAACCAGGATCCCCACGATCGCCATCACCACCAGGGTGATCGGCAACAACAGCAGACTGACCACCAGGTCGAACGCCCGCTTACCGCCCCGGCGATACATCTCACGCCACCTCTATGCGGATGGCGTCGCAGACGACGTCCACCGTGTCCAGTGACATGGTCGGCCCGGACGGCAGGCACAGGCCGTCGGCGAAGATCTGATCTGCCACTCCGGTGAGGCGGATTTCCGCGCCGCTGAACACCGGTTGCTGGTGCATCGGCTTCCAGACCGGCCGCGACTCGATCGCCAGTGCCGCCAGCGATTCGCGCACTCGCGTGGCGGCCTGCGGGCCGTCCGTTCCTCGGAATCTGACCGTGGTCAGCCACATGTTGCTGCGGCCCCAGGGGTCGTCGCCCAGCACCTCCACTTCGGGCACGTCGGCCAGTGACTCCCGGTAGTGCTGGTTGATCTCGCGTCGCGACTCGATCATTCCCGGCAGCCGCTCCAACTGAGCACAGCCCAGCGCGGCCAGGATGTTGCTCATCCGGTAGTTGAAGCCGACCTCGTTGTGCTCGTACCAGGGGAAGTCTTCGCGGGACTGCGTGGACCAGAAGCGGACCTTGTCCGCGAGCCGCGCGTCGTCGGTGACCAGCATCCCGCCGCCGGAGGTGGACATGATCTTGTTCCCGTTGAACGAGAACACTCCGACTCGGCCGAAGGAGCCGGCAGAACGGGGGCCCTGCGTCGATCCCAGTGCCTCGGCGGCATCCTCCAGGATCGGGACCTCGTAGTCGGCGGCGATTTTCTCGATGGCCGCGTAGTCACACATCCGACCGAACAGATCAACGGTGATGATCGCCGCGGGCAGCGCCTGGCGTCGTGCCCGTTCGGCCAAGAAGTCGGCCAACAGCTGCGGGTCGAGGTTCCACGTCGTCTCTTCGCTGTCGAGGAACACCGGGGTCGCCCCGGCGTGGACCACAGCGAAAGCAGTGGCGCCGAACGTAAGGGTAGGGACGACGACCTCGTCGCCCGGAGCCACTCCCAACGCCTGCAGACCCAGGTGGATCGCCGCCGTACCCGATGCCAAAGCCACCGCGTGCGGGATTCCGGTGAACTGCGAGATCCCCTCCTCGAACGCGGTGAGGTCTGGGCCGACCGGAGCGACCCAGCCGGACCTAAGCGCGGCGGTGACAAGCTCGATCTCGCGTTCGCCGACGGTCGGCGGCGACAGGTAAGTCCGCGACGGCGCGGCTGAGGCGTCGCCGCGGGCGTCATGGTCAGGGGAGTGGACACCCGACCGGGTCTGCGGCATGCCCGTGATCCTACGTGAGGGCGGATCCCCGATTCCCGCGTTCCGACGGGGCCAGTCACACCGTGGCTGCTGGGAGGGCCGGTCTACTGGAGTGCCGCGCCCACGTCGTGGGGAGTGCGATGACGAACAAATCGGGCCGCCCCGGGACAGTTTCATCACCCGGAGTAACGTGGCAGTGCCCCTGAGTCATTGTTGGGCAAGTGGCAGGTACTGCTGGTGTTCCTTTGTAGGCTACGCGCAGTTGAACGGGGGTCGAGGAAGTGCAGCTCGTGGTGACAACGGCGAAGTCCAAACCGCGATGGCTCCTGCCCTTCTACGACGCCGCGGTCTGGTTCATCGCCTTCTGCGCTTTCGCCGCACTGCGTTATGACGGCCACCTGGCGTCAGTTCCATGGGCGGGTGTGTTCGGTGTGGCGGCGATCCTGTCGACGGTGTTCATCGCCATCGCCTTCGCTCTCCACCTGTACGACGGTCGCCACGCCGTGGGCTCGCTCGACGAGTCGCTGCTGCTGAGCCTCATCTGCCTGTTTGTCGGATTGGCCGCCACCGGGATCCTGGCCTTCATGGCGGTCCGCCCGGTGCCGCTCAGCCTTCCGCTGGCCTCGACGGCGACCGCGCTGCTCGCGATCGTGGGCGGACGCGTCGCCTATCGGCTCTTCCGTGATCAGCACCACCATCTGGAAGACGACTACCGCGCCGTGATCGTCGGGGCCGGCGATGCCGGCGCCCAGCTCGCCAAGAGCCTCTTGGTCGACCGACGCAGTCCCTACGACCCGATCTGCTTCGTCGACGATGACCCGCGCAAGAAGCACTTCCGCGTCGGCCCGGTCCGGGTGGAGGGAACGGTCGACGACCTGGCGAGTGTGCTGGCCGAGCGCAACATCGATCGCGTGTTGATCGCTATCCCCTCGGCCGGCCCGGACCTCATACAGCGGGTCTCTGCCATGGCCGGCGAGGCGGGTGTCAAGGCCAAGGCACTGCCCAGCCTCTCGGAACTCGCCGGGCGTGAGGACATCGGCATCA
>CAIWTL010000512.1 GCA_903915555.1 uncultured Micrococcales bacterium
AGGTTGTTGAGGACGACCTGTGCGACGGCATCCTTCTTGAGTTCCACGACCAGGCGCATGCCCGTGCGCGACGAGGAGTCGTCGCGCACGTCCGCGATGCCCACCAGCTTGCCGTCGCGGACGAGTTCGGCGATCTTGCTCAGCAGGTTGTCCGGGTTGACCTGGTACGGAAGCTCGGTCACCACCAGGTGCTGACGTCCGCGCTTGTCCTCCTCGACCTCCACGACCGCGCGCATCGTGATCGACCCACGACCGGTGCGGTACGCCTGGTCGATCCCGCGGCGACCCGTGATCAGGCCACCGGTGGGGAAATCCGGGCCCTTGATCCGTTCGATGAGCGCCTCGAGCAGTTCCTCCCGCTCGGCGTCGGGGTGCTCGAGCGCCCACAGGGCGCCGTCGGCAACCTCGCGCAGGTTGTGCGGAGGGATGTTCGTGGCCATCCCCACCGCGATGCCGGCGCTGCCGTTGACCAGGAGGTTGGGGAACCTCGACGGAAGCACCACCGGCTCGGCCGTCTTGCCGTCGTAGTTGGGGACGAAGTCGACGGTCTCCTCGTCGATGTCGCGCACGACCTCCATGGCCAACGGCGCCATCTTGCACTCGGTGTAGCGCATGGCAGCGGCAGGATCGTTGCCCGGGGATCCGAAGTTGCCCTGCCCGATCACCAGCGGGTACCGCAGGCTCCACGGTTGTGCCAGGCGCACCAAGGTGTCGTAGATCGCGCCGTCACCATGTGGGTGGTAGTTACCCATGACGTCGCCCACCACGCGCGCGCACTTGCTCGTGGCGCGGTCCGGGCGGTACCCGCCGTCGTACATCGCGTAGATGACGCGTCGGTGCACCGGCTTGAGGCCGTCCCGGACGTCGGGCAGCGCACGGGACACGATGACCGACATGGCGTAGTCCATGTAGGACCGCTTCATCTCGGCGTTCAGGCCGACCGATTCGATGCGGCCACCGGGGCCGTCGGTCTCGATGACGGTGATCTCGTCAGACACGTGGAGTCCTCTTTCAGATGTCCAGGAAGCGCACGTCGCGGGCGTTGCGCTGGATGAAGTCCCGCCGGGGTTCGACGGCCTCGCCCATCAGGATCGTGAACAGTTCGTCCGCCTGGGCGGCGTCGTCGAGCTTGACCTGCAGCATGATGCGGCGGGAGGGATCCATGGTGGTCTCCCACAACTCGCTGGCGTTCATCTCACCCAGGCCCTTGTAGCGCTGGACCTCCTCGCCCTTCTTCATCCGCTTCCCCGCAGCCTTGCCTGCCTCGATGAGGGCGTCGCGCTCCCGGTCGGAGTAGGCGTACTCGGGTTCGCCGGTGGCCCACTCGATCTTGTACAGAGGGGGCTGGGCCAGATACACGTGACCGTCCTCGACCAACTGCTTCGCGTAGCGGTAGAGGAACGTCAGCAGCAGCGTCCGGATGTGCTGGCCGTCGACGTCGGCGTCGGCCATGAGGACCAGTTTGTGGTACCGCAGCTTGTCGGCGTCGAACTCCTCGTCGATGCCGGTGCCGAGCGCGGAGATGATGGCCTGGACCTCGTTGTTGCCGAACGCGCGGTCC
This sequence comes from uncultured Micrococcales bacterium, assembly GCA_903915555.1. GTDB lineage: Bacteria > Actinomycetota > Actinomycetes > S36-B12 > CAIWTL01. Next base: position 1,562 of record CAIWTL010000512.1, read on the forward strand.
TTGCTGGCCTTCTCGACGTTGAGGATCTTGCCGCGGATCGGCAGGATCGCCTGGGTCTTGGGGTCCCGGCCGCTGCGCGCACTGCCACCGGCCGAGTCTCCCTCGACGATGAACAACTCGTTGTCGCGCGGCTCCCGACCCGAGCAGTCGATCAGTTTGCCGGGCAGCCCCGCCCCGCCGAGCAGACCCTTGCGGTTGCGGGCCATGTCACGCGCCTTGCGGGCAGCCAGCCGCGCGGTCGCGGCGTCCACCGACTTGCGGGCGATCGACTTGCCCTCTGCGGGATTGGCCTCGAACCACGCCCCCAGATGGTCGTTGACCATCTTCTGCACGAAGGTCTTGGCCTCGGTGTTGCCCAGCTTTCCCTTGGTCTGGCCTTCGAACTGCGGTTCCGCGATCTTCACCGAGACGATCGCCGTCAGGCCCTCGCGGATGTCCTCGCCGGACAGGTTGGGCTGCTTCTCCTTCAGAACTCCCCACTCGCGAGCGAACTTGTTCATCAACGTCGTCAGCGCCGCCCGGAACCCCTCTTCGTGGGTACCGCCCCCGACGGTGTTGATGGTGTTGGCGAAGGTGTAGACCGACTCGGAGAACCCCTGGTTCCACTGCAGGGCCACCTCGGCCGTCATCCGCCGGTCCTCGGCCTCGTCCTCGAAGTGGATGACGGTGGGATTGGCGGCGCCTTTGGTGGAGTTCAGGTGCCGGACGAAGTCCGCGATACCGCCGGCGTAGTGGTACGTGACCTCGCGCTCGGCCTGATCCTCGATGTCCTCGTCGGACAGCCCCGGCGAGAGGGGGGTGGGATCCCGCTCGTCCTTGAGGGTGATGGTCAGTCCCTTGTTGAGGAAGGCCATCTCCTGGAAGCGGCGCGACAGCGTCTCGAAGTCATAGCGGGTCGTCTCGAAGATCCCCCCGTCCGCCCAGAAGGTGATGCTCGTGCCGGACTCCTCGGTGGCGGCACCCCGAGCCAGGTCCGCCGTCGGCGCGCCCGTGTCGTAGGACTGGGTCCATATCGCTCCGTCGCGGCGGACCTCGACGTCCAGCCGGGTGGAGAGGGCATTGACCACCGAGACACCCACACCGTGCAGTCCGCCGGAGACGGAATAACCGCCTCCGCCGAACTTGCCCCCCGCGTGCAGGACGGTCAGCACGACCTCGACGGCGGGACGCCCTTCGCTCTCCTGGATGTCCACGGGGATGCCCCGGCCGTTGTCGGTGACCCGTACGCCCCCGTCTGCCAGGAGAACGACCTCGATCGTGTCGCAGTAGCCGGCCATGGCCTCGTCGACGGCGTTGTCGACCACCTCGTAGACGAGATGGTGCAGTCCGCGCTCACCGGTGGAGCCGATGTACATTCCGGGGCGCTTGCGGACCGCTTCCAGACCCTCGAGGACGGTGATTGCACTGGCGTCGTAGGACACGCACACTCCTCACGAAAGCAGATCCCCGCAGGTGGCCGTTGTGGACGACCGACCCCACATTCTACCCCGATTCCGGAAGGGCCCCCGCACGCGACGGGCCGTAGAGGCGGTTTTCCCGCATCAGACCCCCAGTC
>CAIWTL010000513.1 GCA_903915555.1 uncultured Micrococcales bacterium
GCGCCAAACTCGCGAACAACGAACTGCGGACGTTCCGGGTGCAGGGTGAGCGACTGCTCGCCGGGCGCCCGGCGAGTGTGATCCGGAAGGACAGTCGGCTGTTCCGGTACGGAAAGGATCGCGGCAAGTGTCTTGACGTGGTGGGAGGAGACTTCACCAGCGGGACCCCGCTGGGCATCTGGGACTGCAACGGGACCGCTGCTCAGGAGTTCGAGCCACAGTGGCAATCACTGCGCCCCACTGCCGATCCCAATAAGTGCCTGGACGTCGATGGCGGAGCGCAGACAGGCCGTCGGCTGCACTTGAGCAACTGCGACAAGAACACACCCAGCCAGGTCATCGAGATCCACGGCAACCGGCTGAAAGTCGACGGTAGGTGCCTGGCGGTGAAGGATCAGTCCACCACCAATGGCGCTGCAATCGAACTACGGGAGTGCACCGGTGGCAGTGACCAGGAGTGGGTGTCGGAACCCACCACGACCGACCCGGGAATGTGCGCCATCGCCGATGGAGGTTATGCCGCCTTCGCTCCGTGTAACAGGTACACCGATCGACAGGTGAAGGTCAGCATCAGTTACCCGCGCGCGAGCGGCGGCTTCCAACTGCGCACGTCGGGCGGCGACAGTCTCTGTCTGACCGACGAGGGCGAATACGTCAGATGGTCGCGGGACTGTTCCGGGGACTCCGCCAGAAGCCAGTGGCAATGGTGGCACGGTGACGGTCAGGTCTTCGACCCCGAGGCGGAGTGCGATATGGCGAAGGGCCAGTCGCTGCAGGCGGCTGGGCTGGCCGGCACCGCGACAGTCGTGAGAACCGCACGCGGTGACCGGTGTCTGCCGCGGATGGATGTCTCGTTGCGAGGCCGACAGGCCCACATCGAGTGGCGGAAGTGGAAGGGGTGGACCTACCGCAGTGCTTGGTCCGGTCCGGGACTGGACAAGTTCGGCAAGTGGCGCAAGCACCCTCGCGCCGCCATCGTTCGCGACATCACGCCAGGATCGTCGTATCGGGTGAAGGTGCAAGCCATCCGGGCGGCCAAGGACGGAAAGGGCATCCGCCGATCCGAGGTGACTCGGATCTCTTTCGACGTCGATTGATCCGGCGCACGATGGGATGTGTGGTGCTTCCGCGGGCTACCCATAGGCTGTTCTCATGGCCGACTTCACCTACTCGCCACTGTTGCCGTTGGGCCCGGACGAGACCGAGTACCGCCAACTGACGTCGGAGGGGGTCACGGTAGTCGAGGCCGCCGGTCGTCGTTTCCTCCACGTCGAGCGCGAAGCGCTGCGGCTGCTCGCCTACCACGCCATCGCCGACATCCAGCACCTCTTGCGCCCCGGGCACCTGCAGCAGCTGCGGAACATCCTGGACGACCCGGAGGCCAGCCCCAATGACAGGTTCGTCGCCCTCGATCTGCTGAAGAACGCCAACATCGCAGCGGGTGGTGTCCTGCCCATGTGCCAGGACACCGGCACCGCGATCATCATGGGCAAGCGCGGCCAGCACGTCCTGACCCACGGGCCCGACGAGGAAGCGCTCAGCCGAGGCGTCTTCGACGCCTACCAGCAACTCAACCTCCGCTACTCGCAGATGGCCCCATTGACCATGTGGCAGGAGCGGAACACGGGCACCAACCTTCCGGCCCAGATCGACCTCTACGCAGCGACGGCGCCCGAGGACGCCGAGGCCTACAAGTTCCTGGTCCTCGCCAAGGGGGGTGGCTCGGCGAACAAGTCCTTCCTCTACCAGCAGACGAAGGCCGTCCTGAACCCCGACTCCCTCATGACCTTCCTCGACGAGAAACTGCGGGAACTGGGCACTGCGGCCTGTCCGCCCTACCACCTCGCCGTCGTGATCGGTGGGACGAGCGCCGAGGACGCCCTCAAGACGGCCAAGTACGCCAGTACGCGGTACCTGGACTCACTGCCGACCAGCGGCTCCATGGCGGGCCACGCCTTCCGCGACCTCGAGACCGAACAGCGCATCCTGGAGTTGACCCGGTCCTTCGACATCGGCGCCCAGTTCGGCGGCAAGTACTTCTGCCACGACGTCCGCGTCATCCGGCTCCCCCGCCACGGGGCATCGGTCCCCATCGCCGTGGCAGTGTCCTGCTCGGCCGATCGTCAGGCGCTGGGCAAGATCACGGCCGACGGCGTGTTCCTCGAGGCCCTCGAGCGTGACCCCGCCCGTTTCCTGCCCGACCATGAGCCGGCCGAGACCGATGAGATCATCCAGATCGATCTCGACCAGCCGATGGAACGGATCCGGGAGCAACTGTCGCGGCTGCCGGTGGGGACCCACGTCAGTCTCACCGGACCCATGGTCGTGGCCCGCGACATCGCCCACGCCCGGATCAAGGAGATGCTGGACAACGGCGAGGAGATGCCGTGGTACCTGCGCGACCACTGCGTCTACTACGCGGGCCCGGCCAAGACACCGGAGGGCTTCGCCTCAGGCTCCTTCGGTCCGACGACTGCCGGTCGTATGGACTCCTATGTCGATCAGTTCCAGAAGGCGGGGGGCTCCTTCGTCATGCTCGCCAAGGGCAACCGCTCGCCCGGTGTCACGAAGGCGTGCCGCGACAACGGCGGCTTCTATCTGGGATCCATCGGTGGCCCCGCCGCGCGCCTGGCCCAGGACAACATCACCAAGGTCGAGGTGCTCGACTTCCCGGAACTGGGCATGGAGGCCGTGTGGCGCATCGAGGTGAAGGACTTCCCCGCCTTCGTGATCGTCGACGACAAGGGCAACGACTTCTTCGCCGACCGACTGCGCCCCGTTGCGAACCGCATCCCGGTCGGGCCCCCTGCCCCCTGACCCATCACCTCATCGCGGTGCGATAACTGCGGAAGACATCGCGGTCGGTCGACGCCAGGTTCCAGGCGAAGACACCCCCGATGCCCTCCTGGCGTGCCATCCGCGCGCGCATGCCCAACGCCTTGCCCGCCGAGTACCAGACGGTGCGGGAGACGGTGCACGCCCGGTCCCGGCGTTCGGAGCGGGCGCTCTTCCCCTTGCCCACCGTGACGCGGTAGTTGCCGTCGAGGCGTTCCCCGTACCGGAAGGTCCACTCCCCGGTGTCCGCGTCGAGCTTCGGTGCGCGGCCCTTCTCGTCGGCCAACTGCCGCGCACTCACGGGCGTGACCGAGAAGATCTCCGGCGCCGAATCCGGGCGCCAGGTTGTGGGACACCGCCCCAGCGTCCGGACCTTCCCGCCCGAGCCCGGGGTGGGCCACGACTTGCCGTACAACGGCACCCCGGCGACGATTTTGCGCGCGTTGTCACGGCCCATCTGCGCGATGGCCGATCGCACGACCTGGCGGGCCCACGGGTTCGGGCCGATCGGACCCGGCTTGTCCCATGAATAGTCGTACGTCATGAGGTTGAGCCGGTCCACGCGGTCCGCGATGGCACCCCAGTCGTACACCGTGTAGCCCGAACCGGACTTGGGCCGCCCGTCCGGCCAGAAGGGCTCCGCGCCGGCGGGCACGGTGACCGACAGCAGGCGGTCCTGCCGGTGCAGTGCCGCAGCCAGCGAGCGGACGGTGGCCACGAACGCCGGGCGGGTCCGCTTCCACGAACCCGAGCCGTCGTTGAAGGCGAAGTTCTCCCAGTCGAGGTCGAGCCCGTCGGCGCCCAACTCGACCGTCCAGTCCACCAGGGTGTTGATCATGCCGGCCCGGCGTCGGGGATCCTTCATCACCCGCGCCAGTTGTCCGGCGCGCTCCGCATCGAGATCGATGTGGGAGATCCACGTCCGGACCCCCTTCAGTTCGGACCACGACCTCGCCAGCTCCCGGGAGGCGAACGGGCGCTTCGCCGAGGCGGGCACACACCCGGAGTCGAAGGTGAGGGCGCACACCGGGCGGCTGCGCCCGGCGAACTGCCAGCCGAAGACAGCGACGTCGGTCAGGACCCCATGACCCTCACGCACCTTCTGCCCCACCGTCGCCGGTGGATGCCAGTTGCCGAACCAGCCCCCCATGACAGGTGTGGCCTCGGCGGAGACGGAAGGCGGTTCGGCAGCCCCCGCCGGCGCACTTCCCGCCGCTGACGCGGCCGGGAGCGGCGACAGGCAGCCCATGGCCAGCGCAGCGCATACGAGAGCGGGAACGGGCATGACGGCACGCTAGACGAGGACGGTCCCGTCGGCAGCGCTTCCGGCGGCGTTCCCCCGATCGCCGCAGTCCTCAACCTCAGATGTCCTCGAGGATCTCCGTGAC
>CAIWTL010000514.1 GCA_903915555.1 uncultured Micrococcales bacterium
AAGAACACGTCGGACATCTTGTTGTCGTCGTCGCACCCGCCCATGGCTGCTCCCACCACGCGCGCTGCCGGGGTCCAGTCGTCGGGGCAGACCGCGAGCAGCGCACTGTCGTAGTGGTCGGTCGGCAGGCAGTGCAGCACACCGTCATCGATGCGGCGGACCGTGTCGCCTGACGCGGCGATCTCGCCGTGGATCGCCCGCCAGGATCCGCGGTCCGCCGGCGTCAAGGGCCGAACGGCCTCCGGCCATGCCGTCGCGAGCACCGTCGGTTCGTACTCGGCGACATAGTGGGGCCCGCGACCCTCGGACCACCGGCTGACGTCGACCTGCCACAGAGAAACGTCACTGTCTGCGAGTCGTTCGCACACAGCTGCGAGCAGAACGGCGTCGGAGGGGTTGGACCCACCCCACACCACGACGTCCCGCGGCGTCTGGGCGACGGCTTGGTCCACGGCGGCCCACACCTCGGGCAGATCCTCGGGCAACTCCTCGTCCGGCAGGTAGCCGCGGTATGACGAGCGCCAGAATCCCGCCCGGTCGCCCACCGGCCCGTGGCTCAGGTCGTCGGGTACTACGGCGAGGGTGCCCTGTGGCCGACCCGAACGCATCGCCTCGCGGAGACAGCCGCCGGCGCTGGTTCCCTGGACGACGTGCAGCGCCGAAGCCGGAGGGATCACGCGTCGGGAACCCAGTTGAACTCGTCGGGGTTCGGTCCGGTGCGCTCATCGCGGTGCAGTCCGGTGATCGCCGCCATGTCCTCGTCGGTCAGCTGGAAATCGAAGATCTGGATGTTCTCGATCATCCGGTCGCGGTGCGACGTCTTCGGGAAGATGATGTCCCCGCGCTGGACGTGCCAGCGCAGCACGACCTGGGACGGCGTCCGGGAGATGCGCTCGGAGATCCCGAGGATGGTCGGGTCGTCGAGGATCTTGCCCCTGGCGATCGGTGACCACGCCTCGATGGCGATGCCACGCTCCAGGCAGTACGCCCGCAGCGGATCCTGCGTGAGGAAGGGATGCACCTCGATCTGGTTCACGGCCGGCACGATCTCGCACGAGTCGAGCACCCGGTCGAGGTGGTGCTCGTGGAAGTTCGACACCCCGATCGCCCTGACGTCGCCGCGAGCGAGCATCTGCTCCATGGCGCGCCAGGTCTCCACGAAGTCACCCACCTCCGGCAGCGGCCAGTGGATCAGGAACAGGTCCAGGTAACCGATGTCCAGGTCCGCCAGCGTGCGGTCGAAAGCCGCGAGAGCGTCGGACGGGGAGTGGTACTGGTTGTTCAGTTTGCTGGTCACGAAGATCTGGGACCGGTCGATGCCGCTGGCCCGTACGGCCTCCCCCACTCCGACCTCGTTGCCGTACATCTCCGCGGTGTCGATGTGCCGGTATCCCACCTCGAAGGCCGTCCGGACGGTGTCGCGGGTGTCTGCCGGATCCACCTGGAAGACACCGAATCCGAGTTGGGGGATGTCGACGCCGTTGTTCAGCGTGATGTCGGGGATCTCGGGTGTGACGGGATGCATGCGAGCAGCATGTCGCAGCACCGGCGGGTGTTGCACGCGGGCGTCAGGTGCGGTGGATGAACCACCACCAGGCCGCGATGCCGACCGCTGCGGCGAACCAGCCGCCGATCACGAACAGCCAGGGAGTCGGCACCCGGCCGACCCACTCCTTGGCGAGGGTCCCCGCCTGCTGGCCCCGTTCCATGATCCGTTCTGCCCACACGAACTCGCTGGAGAGGATGGCGACCCCCGCGATGACGAAGGGCAGCGTGAACGGACCGGGCAGCACGATCAGCACCCCGCCGAGTGCCAGCAGCGTGAGTCCCACGGTGAGGACCACGGACTTGCGGATGGGTGCGGGAACCGCGCGCCAGCGCGCCAGCAGCGTGTTTCGCACGGGCGGCCCCTCGATCAGTCCGTCCCGGCCAGTATGCGACAGGGCCGCCCCGAGTGGTGCTCGGGACGGCCCTGTGGCGGGTTCGGATCAGCCGGTCGGCTGAGCGGTCCAGCGCAGGTAGGGCTTGACCTCCTCGACCTCGCCGAACTTCTCGCGGGCGTCTTCGGTCGACATGGTCGGGGCGACGATCACGCGGTCACCGGGCTCCCAGTCCACCGGGGTGGAGACAGGGGCCGAGTCGGTGAGCTGCAGGGCGTCGACGGTACGCAGGATCTCGGAGAAGTTGCGGCCGACCGACTTCGGGTAGGTCAACGTCAGGCGCACCTTGTTGGCCGGGTCGATGATGAAGACCGAGCGCACCGTCGAGGTGTCACCCTCGCCCGGGTGGATCATGTCGTACAACTCGGACACGGTCTTGTCGGGGTCCGCGATGATCGGGAAGTTCAGGTCGGTGCCACCCACGTCGCCGATGTCGCCCGCCCAGCCGCGATGGTCCTCGATGGGGTCGACGGAGATCGCGATGCACTGGACGCCGCGCTTGTCGAACTCACCCTGAAGCGCAGCGGTGCGGCCCAGCTCCGTCGTGCACACGGGGGTGTAGTCGGCGGGATGGCTGAAGAACACAGCCCACTTCCCGTCCTTCCACTCGTGGAAGTCGATCGCGCCATCGGTGGTCTCGGCGCTGAAGTCGGGGGCCTGATCGCCCAGTCGGATGGCCATGCGTGCTCCTGGTGTCGGTTCGCCGCGGTGCGGCGAGTGGGTGCTGCAGACAGTACGGCGCACCTCGGAAGGACCCTCTACCCCCGGGGGTAGACCGCGGCAGAGCGTTGCGGGATCACGCCCGCGAACCGGCCCTCCAGTCCTTCCACGCGATGTTCCACGGCCCACCGGTGCCATTCCACGTCTCCATGTACCGGTCGCTGCCCGTGGTGACGACGGGATCCCCGACCAGGAGGTTGTCGTACATCCACTTGCCGTCCTCGTAGCTGAGATTCGTGCAGCCGTGGCTGGTGTTGGCGGCTCCGATGTTGTCGTTCCAGGGGGCCGAGTGCAGATACTCGCCGGTGTCGGTCAGCCGCATGGCGAAGGGCACCTGCAGGTCGTAGAACTCGTCGGTGACCCCGTCGTTGGTCATGCGGACCACTTCGTTTCGGTCCATCACCACCTTGATCCCGGACCGGGTGCTGAAGCCGGGCTTCCCCCCGCTCACCCCGCCGGTGCGAATCGTGCGACCGTCCCTCTCGACCTCGTAACTGTGGGAGCCGAGATCGACGTTCACGACCATCTCGCGGCCGGTGCGCCAGGCCGCCGCCACATTGTTCGAGGCCCAGGAGTCGGGGCTGAGCCGGGTACCGCGGAGGTCGCCGACGACGCGGATGCGCGCGTTCGCCGGCCAGAACTCCCGGCCCCGGTACATCACCGTCTGGTCGTCGAGCCATGACCACACCCCGGTACCCGGGGCGCCGTCCACGCGGACGTCGAGCGCCTCCTCCACCGCCTTCTTCCTGGCCACGGCCGAATCGAAGCTGACCGAGATGGGCATACCGACGCCGAAGGTCCCCCCCTCGGGGCTGATCCACGCGTCCGTCGTCTCGCCACCCCGGGCGTCTCGCACCGTCCACTTCTTGGTCCAGGTGCGCACGCCGTCGGCCCCGTTGGTCTCGACGGACAGTCGGTAGGAGTGCCCGGGTGTCAGGGCCTGGGTGCGCAGACGCGCGTCACTCACCGCGAGCGGGAGTTCCCGGCCGCCGCTGACGAGTTCGGCGCTCAGCACCTTGGCGTTCCGGATGGCCGCGGAGGCCCGTTCCCCGGGGTCGGTGGGGACGGTGAAGAGTACTGAGGTACCGGGCGCGACGGCGGGGGCAGCCGAGGACGAAGAGGCAGCGTCGGGCATCTCCGTGTCGACGGCGGAGCAAGCGGCCGTCATCGCCCCCAGGAGTAGAAGTGCCGCCGTCGCGCCGCGCTGTGCCACCGTTCACCCCATCCGGTCATGCCGCCATCCGGAACAAGTGTGCGTCACAAGGGGGAAGATGTCGCCCGGCTCCACGAAGTCGACCGTCCCGCGGCGGCAGGGTGCCTCCGCGGGACGATCGGCGCGTGTCAGGCGGCGCTGCGGGACGGCAGTGCCGCGGGGGCGGCCTGCGATTCCGCGTCGGCCGGGGCCGCGGGAAGGGGGGCGACCTCGCGGCCCTTGCGGATGTCGTATTCGCGCCGCAGGGCGACCCTGGGGTCGGCGTGGTCGTCGAGGTCAGCCGGGCCGAAGAACGTCAGAAGAGTCTTGTTGGCGAAATGCTTGATGTTGAACAGGATGTCCATGGCGGCCTCCTCAGGTCTTCTCCGACATTAGAACTGTGGCAAAACTGTGGCAAGTGCGGACGCCCGGTCTCACCCGTTGGGACGAATGCCCGATTTCTTCGACCACGGGTTGCCGGCGTCGCCCCGACCGTCCCGAAAGGTGGCAACCCCCCGACCACCGTCACTAGCGTGAAGGTCTGCCGATCAGATGGGATCACCGTGGACGACGTGCTGGACACCCCGCAGTTCCGGGCCACGCTGCGCGACCTGGCGGCGGAGTCCGGCCGCTCGGAGAGCGAGTTGTACAAGGAGGCGGAGTCCGACCTGGCCGAGATGGCGACGAAGGAAGGCAACCTCACGGTCTCCGGCTGGGACCGCTTCTGCCACTGGCTCGCCCGGGCCTACAAGCTCGACTATCTGCCCCAGCAGGTCGAGGACCTGAAGCGACTGAACCGCGACAGTGCTCTCATCTTCCTCCCCAACCACCGCTCCTATCTCGATCCGCTCGTGCTGCGGTCGGCCCTGGAACAGCACGGGTTCCCCCCCAACAACGTCCTGGGCGGCGCGAACCTGGCTCTGTGGCCGCTCAACCACGTCGGTCAACGCAACGGCATCGTGTTCATACGCCGCGAGTTCCGCGACGACCACCTCTACCGCGCGGTACTCAAGCGCTACCTGGCCTACCTGATCGAGAACCGCAAGAACCTCGAGTGGTACATCGAGGGCGGCAGGACCCGTACCGGAAAACTTCGCCCACCCCGCTACGGCATCCTGAGTTACGTCGTCGATGCTTTCGCGGAGTACCCCGAGCACGACGTGCACATCGTGCCCACCTCGATCATCTACGACCAGCAGCACGAGGTCGGCGCCATCTCCGCCGAGGAGACCGGCGGCGCCAAGAAGGCCGAGAGCCTCGGTTGGCTGTTCGACTTCGCCAAGTCGCAGTCTCGCCGGCTCGGGCGCGCCCACCTGAGATTCGGCGAGCCGCTGAGCCTGCGGGACGCGGTCAAGCTCACCCTCGACGACGAGGGGAACCCGCGGCCGCGGCTGGCCGTTCCCAAGGTCGCCTTCGAGACCGCCGACCGTATCAACGCGGTCACGCCCGTCACCCCGAGCGCGCTCGTGACCTTCGCCCTGCTGGACAACGGAGACCGGGCCATCACGGTGCCGGAGGGCCGGAAGATCCTCGAGCCACTGCTGGAGTACATCAACATCATGCAGTTGCCCGTCACCCAGACGTTCGACCTCACCGACCATGGCCCGTTGCGGGAAGCGCTGGACACTCTCGTGCGGGAGAACGTCGTGACGAAGTACTCGGGGGGAGACGAGTCGGTCTACTACGTGGAACTCGTGCACCAGCATGAGGCGGCGTTCTACAGGAACACGATCATCCACCACTTCGTCGCGCGCTCGATCGCCGAGTTGTCCCTCGTCGAGGCCGCGGAGGCGAACGCGGAGAACATCCCGGCGGCCACTTGGGCTTACGCCCGCCGCCTGAAGGACCTGCTGAAATTCGAGTTCTTCTTCCCCACGACGCGGGAGTTCGCCGTCGCCATGGAGAAGGAGATCTCCATCGTGTCCCCGGGTTGGCAGGAGGAGTCTTGGACACCCTCGGGGATCATGGACGAACTGCGGGGCCAGAAGCTCTTCCTGGCCCACCGGGTGCTCGGCCCCTTCCTCGAGGCGTACAGCCTGTTCGCCGACGAGTTGGAGAAGTACGACCCGACAGCGCAGGTGGACGAGTCCGAACTCGTCGACCGCTGTCTCGGTCTGGCGCGGCAGCACTGGATGCAGCGGAGTCTGCACACCCCCGAGTCGATCTCACGCGACTACTTCCGCAACGCCTACCAACTCGCGGAGAACCAGCACCTGATTTCCCCCGACGAGCCCGATCTGGCCGAACGTCGACGCGCCTTCGCCGATGAGTTGCGCACCCTCGTGCGCCGGATCGACGACCTGCGCCTGCTCGCCCTTGCCTCCGGGGAACCGCTGCTCACCGAGCGGGCAGTGACGGTCCTGGGAGGGTCCAATGGCTGACATCGAGTGGCTCCTGGAGCAGATCGAGACGGGCCCGGAGGGCCCGGCAGTGGGCGCCTTCTTCGACTTCGACGGGACCCTCATCGACGGATACTCGGCCACGGCGTTCTTCCAGGAGCGCCTCAAGAAGGGCGACATCGGCGTCAAGGAACTGGTGGCGACCCTGGCCGAGACGGTGAACATCGAACGCCGCGGCCACGATGTCGACGAACTCATGCGCATCGGGGTGGGTGCGCAGGCGGGCAAGTCCTTCGACGAGCTGGAGCGATGGTCCAAGAAGGTCTTCGCCAAGAAGATCGCCGGGAAGCTCTATCCCGATGCGCGGGTCCTGATCGACGCCCACAAGCGCATGGGGCACACGGTCGTGGTGGCGTCGTCGGCCACCGAGCCCCAGATCAAGCCGACCGCCGACGACCTGGGGGTGCGCTACATCGTGTGCACGCGGATGGCAGACGATGGCGGAGTGCTCACGGGTGCGCTGGACGGACCCATCATGTGGGGCCAGGGCAAGGCCGACGGGGTCCGGAAGTTCGCCCGCTCCCACAAGATCCGGCTCAAGGACTCCTACGCCTACAGCAACGGCGCCGAGGACGTGCCCATGCTCGAACTCGTCGGGCATCCCTGTGCGCTCAACGCCGACCCCGAACTGACCGCGGTCGCCAAGCAGCACGGCTGGCCGGTGACGTCCCTCAACAAGCCGCCGTCCACCACACCGGCGGACGTCGTGCGCAGCGCGGCGGCCATCGGCGTCTTCGCCGGCTCGGTGGGTGCCGCGGCCACGCTCGGTCTGCTCAACGGATCCCGCCGCATGGGCGCCAACATCGCCGCGAGTGCCGGTTCGGACCTCGGACTCGCCGCCGCGGGCGTCCGACTCAACATCGTCGGTGAGGAGAACGCGTGGGTCGAGCGTCCCGCGGTCTTCCTCTTCAACCACCAGAGCCAGCTCGATGTCTTCGTCCTGGGCGCCGTCCTGCGGCGAGACTTCACGGGAGTCGCCAAGAAGGAACTCGAATACAGCCCCTTCTTCGGGCCCATCGGCTATCTCGCCGATGTCGCCTATATCGACCGTGGGAACAACCAGAAGGCCCAGCACCAGTTGGAGCCCGTCGTCGACATGCTCCGGTCGGGACGCTCTATCGCCATCGCCCCCGAGGGCACGCGCTCACCCACGAGTCGGCTGCTGCCCTTCAAGAAGGGGCCCTTCCACATGGCCATGCAGGCCCACGTCCCGATCGTTCCGATCGTCATGCGCAACTGCGGGGAGATCATGGCGGCCCACTCGATGGTGATCCATCCCGGCACGGTGGATGTGGCGGTCCTGCCGCCGGTGTCCACCAAGGGGTGGACCAAGGAGAACCTCGACGAACACGTCAAGGAGGTCCGTGACATGTATCTCCAGACCCTGGCGGACTGGCCCACATCCCTGTGACACGGCTTCGGGTCCTCGGGCCCTGACCGGGTGGAACCGGCCCCTTGTGGTCGCCGCCCGGAGCGGTGACGGATAGGTTTGCCTGCATGTCACGCACCCTGATGCCCATCCCCGCCATCACTGTCACCGGCGGCCAGTGTCCGCTGCCCCCCGCCCCGGGACCCGGCATGACCGTGGAGCACGGCAGTGTCCACGACGCCATCGAGGCCTGGCGCAAGCAGGGCGCGCACGTCGTCATGCTCATCGACGGGGACGCCCATGCGGGCGAGGGGTCCAACGCGGCGGTCATCAAGGACGCCATCCACCACGGCCACTCGGTCAAGTTCGTGGTCGCGGGCGGCATCCACGACCAGACCTCACTCGACGAGGCGCTGGCGATGAACCCGTCGCGGGTGGTCATCGACGTCGCCACCTCCGACCGGCAGTGGCTGTACGGGATCTTCCCGCAGTTCGGTCAGCACGTCATCGCAGGCCTCCACGTCCACGGGACGGACGTCACCGACCCGTCCGGAAACCCCGTGGGCAACCTGTACGACATCGTCCTCGACCTCGAGGACAACAACTGCCCCCGCTATCTCGTGGTCGAAGCGACGAGGCGGGGTCACTGGCACCACAACGACAAGAACGTCCTGGCGGGTGTGTGCGAGTCGGTGCGCCACCCCGTGTGGGCCCAGGGGGGGATCGACCGGTTGTCGGACCTCCACTCCCTGGAGACCCTGGCCCCCCGGCTGGAGGCGGCCGTCATCGACGAGCCCCTGTACAGCGGGCGCTTCACCTTCGACGAGGCCATCACCGCCACCCAGCCGCGCTTCGACCCCTACGAGTGGGCCCCGCCGCAGCCGTGAGCGATCAGGCGCGCAGGGAGCGGGCCGGGGGCGTCGCCCCGACCGCGACGTGGGCGCTCGGTACCACGACGGGGTCCGGTGCCCGGCCGAACCGCCACACGTAGACCTCCACGCCCCGCTCCCGCCATTCCAGCGGCCTCCAACGGTGTGTGCCGATGGTCTCCCACGCGACGTAGTTGCTGTCACGCACTTTGTAGACCCCCGGGCGGACCGTCTCGAGGATGATCGCCGTGTGCAGGATGGACTCGTTGTCCCGGTCGCGGGTGGGAGGGAAGTCCTTGTTCCGGTGCTCGGGTCGGATGACCTGGATCAGGTCGCCACGCTGACCGGACTCCGGACCGATGAGCAGGCCACCGGCGCGCTCGTACGCCCCGAAGTAGGCGCCCCCCGGCGTCCCGTAGCCGCCCACCCGGGCCCTGATCCCGTGATCGGCGAGGACCTCGTTGACCACCCGCTGCGCGAACACCTTGCACTGGTCCCCGTACCCGTCGGGGATCGACTCGGCGCGCTCGGCGATCTCCTCGGCCGGGATCTCCCAGGCGTGGGCGAGCGCAGGGGTGAGGAGGAGCGAGGCCGCGGCGGCGAGGGACGTCAGCCCAGCACGTCGGAAGACTCTCGCTGGTGGCATGGGGCGGCCCGCCTTCTGGTTCGGGACCTGACATCTGTCGGCCCGTATCGTCACGCTGAGTGATGGTTGTCCGATGTCAGGGTGTGCGCCACCGATTTCCGTGACAAGGGGCTCTCAAGTGACGTTTCCCACAGCCTGTGGAAAACCCGTCATGGGGACTGTCGCCTGCGGTACTCGGTGACGAGCGTCGGCAGCGTTGGATAGATGTGTTGTTCGCCGACCGCCCGCAGCACTCCGCTGGGCTCCAGTTGCTCCAGCAGTTCCCGCTTCGCCCGGACGAGACAGACCGTCAGCCCCTGCTCCTGCAGTTCCCCCACGAGCCGTTCGAACGCCTCGGCAGCGGTCGAGTCGATCGAGATGACCGCTTCACAGTTCAGCGCGAACCAGCGCAGCCCCGGCTGGCGGTCGGCCACCATGCGCCGCGCCTCCGTGAGGAAGTCGTGGGCGTTGGCGAAGAAGAGCGGTGAGTCGTAGCGGAACACGAGCAGCCCCGGGACCTCCGCCACGTCGGTGAAGTCGTCCACGTCGTGCATGCCCGGCACCCCGCGCACGAAGCCCAGTGCGGCGGCGTGGGGGCGTGCGACGCGGGCCAGCAACGCCAGCACCGACAGTCCCACGGCGACCAGTACGCCGTTGAGGATGCCGACCAGGACCACCGCGAGGCACGTCACTACCGCCAGGGCGAACTCGATGCGGCTGAAGCGCCACAGCCGCCGGAACTCCCCGATGTCGATCAGTTGCACCGCGGCGTAGATGACAAGAGCGGCCAATCCCGCCCGGGGCAGGACGGAGAGGGCTGGGGCCACCAGCAGCAGAACCATGAGCACACACGCCGCCGCCACCAGCGAGTACCCCTGCGAGGTGGCGCGCGAGGCGCGAGCCAGGGCGGTCCGGCTGCCGCTGCTGGACACCGGCATCCCCTGGAAGAATCCGGTGAGCACGTTGGCCGCCGACATGGCCCTCAGTTCGGTGGCGCTGTCGAGGTGTTCTCCCGCCTCCCGGAAGGCGCGTCCTGTCAGCACCGTGTCCGTGAAGCCGACGAGCGCCACCCCGGCGGCCCCGAGCACGAACAGTTCGAGTCCCGCGTCCGGGATCGTCGGCACCGCCGGTGCCGGCAGCCCCTGGGGGACGGCACCCACCAGGGGCACCGACCACCCGAGGGCGCCGAGCGCCGCGGCGGCAGCCGACGCCGCGACGACCGCGATGAGGGGGCCCGGCAGCCGCGGGAACCACCCCGCCAGGAGGAACAGCAGCCCCAGGGTGCCTGCCGCCAGCCCGACCACGACCGGCGACGCGGTGGGCGTGGCCGTGATGACCTGGCCGAGGTGCTCGAGCAGAGCCTCCCCCTCGGTGTCGATGCCGAAGAAGGCATCCAACTGTCCGTCGATCATGAGGATCCCGATACCGGCCATGTAGCCCACCAGGACTGGCCGGGACAGCAGGTCGCTGACGAACGACAGGCGCAGGACGCTGCCCAGCACGCCCAGGACTCCGACGGCCAAGGCCAGTCCGGCAGCCAGCGCCGCGTAACGCTGCGGATCCCCGAGGGCGAACGGGGCGATCACGGCGGCCGTCATGAGCGCCACACTCGACTCGGGGCCGAGGCTGAGCGAGCGGGACGATCCCATCAGCGCGTAGACCACGAGGGCCGGAAGCGTCGCCCACAGTCCCACGATGGCCGGTAGCCCGGCCACGGTGGCGTACGCCATGACCTGGGGGACCAGGTAGGCCGTCACGGTGAGCCCGGCGACGACGTTGCCCCTGGACCACGGCGCCAGCCCGGCGTTCAGTCCGGGCAGAACGCGGGTGACGAGTCCCTCCTCGGCCATACCTCCAGACTTCCACAGTCCGCATCCCGGCAGGAGTACGGTCGCGTCGATGGCGGTGGGCGCCCCTCGCCCGCGAGGAGGATCGGGAACATGTGCCGGAACATCACCCCACTGCGGGGGCTGGAGCCGCCCGCGACGGAGGCCGAGATAGAGGCCGCCGCCCTGCAGTACGTCCGCAAGGTGGGGGCACTGCAGTCGGTGAGTCCGCGGACCCAGGCCGCCGTGGACCGCGCGGTCCGGGCGATCGCCGACGCCACCGGTGAACTGCTCGCCGAGTTGCCCGAGCGCCGCCGACCGCCGGCGACCGAGCCGCCCATGCGGCGGCGTGGGAGGACTGTGGACAGCCGGTGAAGCGCCGCCCGGGATGTCCTACGGTGCGGCCATGACGCAGCACTTCACCGGATACCCGACCGAGGCGATGCCTCTCCTGGCCGAGATCGGCAGCGGCGACCGCGACCGCTTCCGCGCTCTCCGCGACGAGTACAACACCCAGATCCTCGACCCGACCCGCGACCTCGTGCGCGATCTCGCCGGGCCGCTGCAGCAGATCTCTCCTGGGATCAACGCGGTCCCGGCGGTCAACGGCTCGATCTCCCCGATCAACAACGATGCCCGGTTCCACGCGGTGCCCCCCTACAAGGACTACGTCCTCCTGCGGTTCTGGGAGGGTGAGGACAAGGCCAACAGCCCGATGCTGTTCCTCCGGATCGCTCCCGACGGCATCGGGTTCGGGGCGGGCTGGCGGTTCGCGGGCAACGACGTCGAACGCTACCGGCGGGCGGTCACCGGACCGGCCGGCGATGGTCTGGCCGAGATCCTGGCGGGTCTGACGGGACGGGTGCACGGTGAGGTCATCGGCGACCAGCTCAAGCGGGTGCCGGCCGGTCACGCGAGTGACCACCGCCACGCCGCTCTCCTGCGACGCAAGCAGTTGGGTGTGACATGGACCGAGCACGTGCCCAAGTCGTTCCACACCGCCCGCTTCGGTCCGTGGTGCGCCCGGCGGCTCACCATCGCCGGTGATCTCCACCGCTGGTTGCGCGACAACGTTCGCTGACGCCGTGCGTGTGTGAAGGGGACGGCGGCGGGGCACACCTCGGTGACCGGCCGTGATCGAAGGGAGCCCCATGCACGTCGAGCGGGACACCGGTACGCGTGCGGCGTACGCAACCCTCGCGACATGGGCGTCCTTCCTGTACTTCGTGGGTCCCGTCACGCCGCTCATCGCCCAACAGTTGGGGATCCCGCTGCAGGAGGCCGGTCTCATCGGGGTCGCCCTCGCCGCAGGTGTCGTTGCGGGGGGTCTCGCCGGTCCCACCGTCCTGCGGCGCCTGGGCCGTACCCGCACAGGGATCGTCGCCGCTGTGGGGATGTCCCTCGGATCGGGACTCCTGGCCCTCGTCGACGGCCTTCCCGCGGTCGTCGCAGCGGTCCTGCTCGCATCAGCCACCGGCTCGGTGCTGATGACAGTGGCCACCGCCGCGCTGGCCGACCGGCACGGCCCCGCCGGTCCCAGGGCCATCACCGAGGCCAATGCCGCGGCCGCCTGGGTCGGGGTGCTGTCTCCCCTCCTGATCGGCGCAGTTGTCGGCCTCGGCTGGGGGTGGCGCCCCGCGGCGGTGGCCGTCGCCCTGCTCGGCCTCGTCCTCGCGGCGGTTCTGGCGCGCCATCCCGTGGCCGAGGGGCCGCCCGCGCAGCACGGACTGGCCGGCGCCGACAGTGTCCTGGCCGCCGCGGACGACCCGGCCCCCACGGAGGGCGGGGGCGATGCAGCGCCGCCACCGGGACGGTTGTCGGGGCGGTTCTACGTCAGCGTCGTGGCCGTCGTGGCCGCGGTGGGCGCCGAGATCTCGCTGAACTTCTGGGGCGGTGTCCTGATCGCCGAGAACACCGGGGTCGACCTGGCCGCCGCCACCGCACTGCTGGCGGTCCTGATCGGGGGCATCGCGGTGGGTCGCACCCTCGGTTCCGGGCTGGCGCGCCGGTTCCCGGTCGGTCGTCTCGTTCACGCCAGTCTGGCGCTGTCCCTGATCGGGTTCCTCGTGGTGTGGTCCGCCCCCACTGTCCTGCTCGCGGTCACCGGGCTCTTCCTGACCGGTGTGGGATACGCGCTGCTGTTCCCCCTGACGTCGAGCCTGGCTCTGCAACACGCGGCCGGGCAGGCCGACCGCGCGATGTCCCTGGTCGCGGTGGTCATCGGCGTGACCATGGGGGCGGCGCCGTTCCTGTTGGGTGCGCTGGCGGGATCGCTCGGGGTGCGTGCGGGCTTCCTGATCGTCCCGGTGCTGCTGGTGGCAGGCGGCGTCGCCATCCGCATCGCGGGACAACCCGCCACACTCAGCCACGTGTCGTGACGACACGCGTTCACCGGTGACCGCGAACCGTGACCGACGGGTGACAATGGGACTCGCTGGAATGGGGTGGCCATGGGTGGCTCGGGCAACGTACCGGTCAAGGGGATCGTCGCGGTGGTCGGCGCTGTGCTGCTGCTGGTGATCGCTTTCACCGCGCCGTTCAGCGGCGACAGCCAGGCCGAGACGGCGTCACAGGACGCGATGGTCGAGGCGGACGCGGTCTCGGGTGACGGTGCTGCGGTGCCGGCCGCCCGCGTCGGGACCACGAGCCCTCCCGAACCCCAGCCGACGATCAGCATCCCCCAGCCCGCCCCCGGCGCCAAGCCCGTCCAGGCCGTCGTCATCTCGGTGGACGGCGGGTGCGAGACCGAGGACGGGACGATCCGCACCTTCCTCGACACCGCCAAGCAGGTGCAGGGCCGATTCACCTTCTTCATGTCGGGGCTGTGCCTGTTGCCCGACGCCCAACGCATGCAGTACCGCCCTCCCGGCAAGTTGCCGGGGACTTCGGACGTCGGGTTCGCCACGGCGGAACTCGTCGACTCCCGGATCCGGGTGTTCTCCGACATGTGGCGCGAGGGCCACGAGGTCGGCACTCACTTCCTCGGCCATTTCTGCGGCGGCGGCGGCGTCGACACGTGGTCGACCGAGGACTGGCGCAGCGAGATCGCCCAGGCCAAGGGCTTCCTCGACCAGTGGGCCGCCAACAACCCGCAGGTGACCGACACGTCCCTCACGCTCCCGTTCGACTCGTCGGTGTTCGTCGGCGACCGGACCCCCTGCCTGGAAGGGCAGCGGCCCGCGATGTGGGATGCCTTCGCGGCCGAAGGGTTCCGGTACGAGGCGTCCGACCCGGGCACCCTCGTGTGGCCGAAGAAGGTCGCCGGCGGCAGGCTGTGGCAGTTCCCGCTGCCGGCGCTCAAACTCGGTGGCACCGACATGTGGGTCCTGTCGATGGACTACAACCTGCTCGTCAACCAGACCGGCGGCAAGACCGAGGTCGCGCCGGATGAGTGTGCGCAGGTCGAGCAGCAGAACTACGACACCTTCATGGGTGCGCTCGAGGGCGTCTACAACGGCAACAGGGCGCCACTGTTCCTCGGTACCCACCTCAACAGCTGGGCGTGCGGCGCCTATATCACCAGCCTCGAGCGCTTCATCCGCGATGCCAAGGCGAAGTACCCGGACATCATGTTCGTCTCCAACCGCGACCTCGCCGACTGGCTGGACTCGATGGACCCCGCGACGTTGAAGTCGCTGCAGAAACTCGAGGCGCAGCGCTACTGAGCGGGTCCCCACTGGCCGTCACCGGCGTCGAGGCGGAGCAACAGCACGTAGTCGTGCTCGATGGAATCGCCGACCCGGAAGGTCTTGTTCCCGGTGATCCCGAATCCGCTCTTGCGGTAGAAACGCAGCGCTCGCTCGTTGTGCTGGTTGGTGCCGAGCCACACGACGTCGTGGCCGCGCTCCCGCGCGATCGTCAGGGTGTGGGACATGAGCAACCCCGCCACGTCGGTGCCGTGGTAGCGCTCGGCGACGTAGATGCGGCGCAACTCCGCGGGACGTCCGCCGCCGGGACCGTCGGGCGGTGGGACATCTCCCACGAGCATCGCGTACCCGCCGACGCCCCCCGCGGCGTCGGCGATCAGCATCGTCACAGTCGGGTCGGTGAGGTCCTTCCGGAAGGCACCCGGGCTCAGGCTCGTCGACACGTGACGGTCGATGTCCTCCTGCGTCGTGTGAGGCGGGCAGGCGAGCGCGAAGGTGCCCGCGGCGAAGTCCGAGAGAAGGTCGGCGTCGGAGAGCGATGCGGTCCGCAGCGTGATGGTGCCGGCGGGCAACGGTCAGGTCCCGGTCTCTGCCGTCAGTTCGGCGGCGGCGTCCGCATCCTCCTCGGCCCGCAGCCGGGGTTCGCGGACCCTGCTGGGATCGATGCCGCGCTTGTCGGCGAAGAACTCCCGGATCCGGTCCATGTCCGAGCGCACGTCACCGGTCAACGTGAAGGGGGGCGCGAAAGTGACCGTGCGGGTGGGCTTGTCCGGTGCCACCATCATCACCGGGATTCCCGTCGCCAGGCTCAACCGGTAGAAGCCCGACTTCCAGTAGTCGACAGGCTTACGGGTGCCCTCCGGGGTCAGGACGAGTTGGAAGCCCTTGCCGGAGTTCGCCAGATGGATCAACTCGTCGATGAGCCCCGCCGGATTCTCGCGGTCCACCGGGATGGCGCCGACGGCCTTCCAGAACGCACCGAACGGCCCTTCGGTGATCTCACGCTTGATGAGGAACCGGATGCGCAGGTCGTAGTTCCACGCGACGGCCAGCATCAGCACGCTGTCGAAGCCCGAGGTGTGGGGCGCCCCCACGAAGATGCGCGTGTCGTCCGGCGACGGGGTGGGGCCGGTGACCTTCCAGCGGGTGGCCGTGAGGAACGCCTTGCCGGCGAGATGACGGATCACTGGGGCTCCTGACGCTGTTCTGCGACCAGCGTAGGGCCCCGTGGTCGGCTATTCCCCCCCGAGGTCCACCACGTAGGCGTCCACGAGGACGCGGGTGGTCCTGCGCTCGTGGCGCCGCAGGCGCTGCAGGAGCCCTCGCACCTCGTCGCGGATTCGCATGGCCTGGTCGGGGTCGCCCCCGGCTTCCCCCGCGAGCACGCGCACCTGGCGCACGTGCCCGTGCAGGCTCTCCTGTTCGGCGTCGATGCGGCGCAGGTGGGACGAGAGGTGGGGGGCGTCGTCGGTGAGTTGCAGACGCATCGAGTGCCAGACGGCCTGACTCTCGTTGAGCATGCGGTCGGACAGATCGTCCAGGGCTGCGGCCAGCTCGACCCACCACTGCGCCATCGTGGAACGCTCCTGCACGAGGGCGCCGAGGCGATGGGACGCGGCGGTCACGGACGGGGGGTGGATGGCTGCTGCGCTCATGGACACCTCTTCTCCACGGGAGGGAGCCGCGCGACGGCGGCCGGTTCCCCAGCATCCCCGGCGTTACCGGTTCGTTACCAGCCCAGGAGCCCCCCAAGTTCGTCGTAATTGGGTCGCAGGCCGCGGAAACACGGCGTGTCCGCCCCAACTCGTCCGTCTTGCGGACGCGGGGTCAAGGGACGGGAGCAGGAGTCGGGCGGGGAACCGGGATCTGTGGGCTGTCGATCTTCTCGCGGAGGGACAGCGCGACGAGGGTCACGTCGTCCCTCTCCCAGTCGACCGCCCGGGCCCGCGCCAGGGCCAGGGTTCGGCGCACCACCTCGGCCGGATCGGCCCCGTCGAGCGACGCGGAGCGGTAGAGGTCGACGAGGCCGGCGGCGCCGAGTTGGGCGCGGCTGCTGTCGTGGGACTCCACCAGCCCGTCGCTGAAGGCCAGCAGCACCTCTCCCGGTCCGATGGTGGTCGTACTCACCCGCCACGGCCCCCCCAGCCACGACAGCAGCGGTCCGGTCGGTCCGAGTTCGCGCTGGCTGCCGTCGGGGGAGAGGACGAGGGCCGGATGGTGCCCCGCGTTGGCCCACCGCACCACACCTGTGACGGGGTCGACGCAGATGATGGCAAGCGTTGCGAAGCGGTCGAGTTCGTCGGAGAAGAAGGGAGCCGCGGCCGCGATGGCCTCCTCGGGGCCAGCCCCGGCGATCAGCGCCTGCGCGAGCATGTGTTTCACGCGCATGGCCGCCACCCCCGCCTCGGGTCCGTGGCCGGCGATGTCGGTGACGATCAGGGCTGCCTCTCCGGACGGCATGGCGACGCAGTCCCACCAGTCCCCGGCGAGTACCCCCTCGGCCGAACTCACCTCACCATGGACCGACACCCCCGGCACGGCGGGATCGGTCGGCGTGGACAACTCCCGGCGGATGGCGGCGACGACGGCACCGGCCCGGTCGCCCTCCAGGGACTCGCGCGCCGCCCGGGCCTCGTCGATCTCCGACACCAGTTGGCGGCGCATCTCCTCGGCGTCACGTCCCACGGCCGCCAACTCCGTGGGGCCGGTGGGGGTGATCGGCTTGTGGTGTTCCCCGCGCTGGGCAACGGTACGGATCTGGCGGCGCAGGTCGTCGAGGGGTCGCAGCACCCATCGGAACAGCAGGTATCCCGCGGCCAGCAGCGCGAGCAGGAGGGCCGCCATCGCGAAGGCGACGACGTTGCTCAACCGTCGGGACAGATCCTGCAGTTCGGCGAACCCGGCACTGCGGTTGCCGTTGATGGTGTTGCCCAGCCGGTCGGTGGCCAGGACGAGCCGCTCGTAGCGGGTGCGTGCGAAGTCCCCGGTGACGAGGCGCTCGGCCGCATCCAACCTGTCGGCGCGCGTCTGCCGGATGGCGGGTCGGGCGACCGCGTCGATCCAGCGGGTCCGGGCACGTTCGGCAGCCGTCAGAAGGGGCTCGATCTCCGGCTCTCCACCCACCAGCCGCTCCAGCGAACTGAGCGCCAGGGCGGACCGCCGCTCCCCGTCGATGTAGGGGCGCAGCGAGTCCTCCGACCCTGTCAGGACGAACAGGGACAACCCCCGCTGCATGTCGGAGGTGGCGAGGCTCAAGGTGGCGACATCGTCGGCGGCCGGGTCGTAGACCGACACCACACGATCCGTCTCACTCGACACCTGTGCCGTGCGGAATCCGACGCTGGCGGCGGCGACGAGGACACACGCGAGCCCGATCACGGCCATGAGGAACAGCAGACCACGCAGCGAGAATCGCTCCTTGAGGCCTGCCACACCCGGAACCCTAGCCCGAATAGGCCGGGGAGCGGCCCGCGGAGCGGATCAGCCCGACGACAGAGACGGCCGATCCGGGCCCACGGACAGGTGGGTGTTCGGACCGGTCCGTACCCTGGGGCGGTGACCACCACGCCGCGACTCAGACCGGATCTCCACGGAGTACCCGCCTACCGCGCGGGCACCCGCGTCACGCGCGATGCCATGCCGACCTATTCGCTGGCGTCCAACGAGGTCCCGTACGGCCCCCTGCCCGGTGTGGCCGAGATCGTGGCGGAACGTCTGCCCGACCTCAACCGGTACCCCGACCCCGCCTCGACGGCGCTGACGCTGGCGCTGTCCGAGCGCCTGGGGGTGGGAGCCGACGAACTGTCGCTCGGGACCGGTTCGGTCGCTGTCTGCCAACAGATCACGCTGGCCGCCTGCTCACCGGGCGACGAGGTCGTGTACGCGTGGCGCTCCTTCGAGGCGTACCCCATCGTCACGACTCTCGCGCACGCCCGCTCGGTACAGGTCCCCCTGCTTCCCGATGCGAGGCACGACCTACCGGCGATGGCGGCGGCGGTGACCGACCGCACCCGCGTTGTATTCGTGTGCACCCCCAACAACCCGACAGGCCCCGCTGTGACGGAGGCGGAGCTGCTGGACTTCCTCGAGCGGGTTCCCGATGACGTCCTGGTGGTCGTGGACGAGGCCTACTACGAGTTCGGGCTGGACGCCGACGGCGTTCCCGACCTCGATGGTGTCGCGATCACGCGTGGCCGTCCCAATGTCATGGTGCTGCGGACCTTCTCCAAGGCCTACGGCCTCGCAGGGATGCGGGTCGGATATGGGGTCGCTTCGCCGGTCGTGGCCGCCGCGCTGCGCAAGTGCGCCACACCGTTCGGGGTGTCGCTGCCCGCGCAGGCGGCGGCGATCGCGTCGTTGGACCAACAGGACGAACTCCGTGCACGAGTCGCTCGCGTTCGCGCCGAACGCGCCAGGGTCATGGCAGCCGCCCGTTCCCTGGGCTTCGACGTGCCCGACTCGGCGGCCAACTTCTACTGGGTCCCACTCGGACACGACGCCGAACGGTTCGCGCACGAGTGCAAGGAGCACGGTGTCACCGTCCGCGCCTTCCCCGAAGAGGGTGTGAGGATCACCGTCGGCGAGGCGCAGGCCGGCGACACAGTCCTCGAGATCCTGCGCGGGTACGCGCCCGCCTCTTCGGGCGATGGAGGTTCGGCCGGTGGGAGTATGGCGGCGTCGGTCGAGTAGTTCGGAGTGGTCATGGGAGCCGGTCGTCGTTTGATCGTTGTGTGTGCCGCTGTTGCGATGTCGGGGTTGGGCGGGGGTCTCACCGCGCCGACTGCCTCGGCGGCGACGGTGAAGGTGTGTGTGAAGAAGAAGGGTGGGGCCATGCGTGAGGTCCCGGCCAAGAAGAAGTGTAGGAGCAGTGAGCGCACGCGGTTGCTGAACGTTCCCGGGCCCTCCGGTCCGACCGGACCGACCGGACCCTCCGGGCCCGCAGGCCCCTCGGGACCCACCGGGCCGAGCGACGTCTACTGGGCCAGGTCCGACGTGGATGTCGATTTCCAGGCGCTCACCTCGGTGGTGAGCCGGACGCTACCGGCCGGCAAGTACCAGTTGGTGGGCTCCGCCGCGTTGGGCCGGATCGCTCCGGCGGTCCTGACCGGCTGCGAGGTCTACCTGGCCGACGAGCCGGTCGGCTCGCTCGCCTGGGCCTCGGTGGGCGCCGATGACAGCACTTTCGCCACTCTGGTCAGCGTGGGCACGGCCACCGTCCTCCCCGGAGGCGGAACGGTGCACGTCAGGTGCAGTGCCCTCGGGACGGTGACGAGCACCAGTGCCGCCATCTCCGCGACCAAGGTGGGCGAGATCCACAAGTCCTGAACCGCCGAGAGCGACCGCGCCGCGGCGCGGCCGGACTGTGGCGATCCCCGGTCGGCGACGTCAGGACGAGCCAGCCGCCTCCCTGGCCCGGGCCCCGGTCTCGGCTGCCTCCGCGGGGGTGTCCAGTGAACCGGCGTACGGGTCGACGATGTGCTTGGGATCGACCCGCTGCCGGAACACCCAGTACGTCCAGGCCTGGTAGGCCAGTACGACCGGAGTCAGCAGCAGCGCCACCCACGTCATGATCGTCAACGTGTATTCGGACGACGAGGCGTCGGCGATCGTCATTCCGGGCAGCGCCCGGTCCACGTTCGGCATCACGTACGGGTAGAGCATCCCGAACAGGGCGCTCACCGCGGCGGCGAGGGTCACCGAGTTGAAGATGAACGCCCAGCCCTCACGACCGCGGAAGTTCGCCGCGATCCCGGCCAGCCAGCTCACGGCGGCGATCAGGACGGGGATCCAGGTCCAGGTCTTTCCGCTGTAGGCCAACTGCGACCAGACGAGGAAGACCACGGCCACAACAGCCGCCACCAGACCGAGTCTCACCGCCAGTTGCTGAGCTCGGTCCCGCAACGGGTTCGTGGTCTTGAGGGCTACGAAGACCGCACCATGGGTGAGGAACAGCGTCAGCGTTGTCAGCCCACCGATGAGGGAATAGGGATTGAGCAGGTCCAGGAACCCGCCGGTGTAGATCCAGCCCCCCTGCCCGTCGGCCTGCACCGTGACCCCCCGCACGAGGTTGCCGAAGGCGACGCCCCACAGCAGAGCGGGGACGAAAGAACCGATGACGATCATCGCGTCGAATCGCCTGCGCCACTGCGGGTCGGACCGCTTGCTGCGGTACTCGAAGGACACCCCACGCAGGATCAGGGCGACCAGGATCAGCAGCAGGGGAAGGTAGAAGCCGCTGAACATCGTGGCGTACCACGTGGGGAAAGCCGCGAAGGTTGCGCCTCCGGCGGTCAGCAGCCACACCTCGTTGCCGTCCCAGACCGGACCCAGTGTCGTGAGCAGCGCGCGCTTCTCGCGTTCCGTCCTGCCGAGGACGGGCAGCAGGATCCCGACGCCGTAGTCGAATCCCTCGAGGACGAAGTAGCCGATCCACAGGACGGCGATGAGGCCGAACCAGATGATCTGAAGGGTTTCCAGTGACATCGCCAACTCCTCAGTACGTCACGGTCAATTCGCGGTCGGGATCGCCGTGGTCGGCGAAGGGGTCGACCACCACCTCCGGTGGCCCCTGCCTGATGGCCCGCAGCAGGAGCCCGACCTCGACCACGGCCAGGGCCCCGTAGATCAGCGTGAAGACGACGAGACTCGTGAGGACCTCGGCCGCACCGACGCCGGGGGACACCCCTTCGGCGGTCGGCATCAGACCGAACACGATCCACGGCTGGCGTCCCATCTCGGTGAAGATCCAGCCGGCCGAGTTCGCCAGCAGCGGCATGAGCGGCGCGATGATCGCCATCCGCACCAGCCACTTCGACTCCGGTGTGCGACCCCTGCGCGCGGCCCACCAGCCGACCGCGGCGAACAGGGCGGCCAGCATCCCGAACCCGATCATGAGCCGGAATCCCCAGTAGGTGACGGGGATGTTCGGGGTGTAGGACTCGAGGTCGAACTGCGGCCCGTACTGCTCCTGGTACTGCTGCTCGAGGTTGTCGATGCCCTCGACCCTGCCGTCGAAGGTGCCCGTGGCCAGGAATGACAGGGCGTTGGGGACCTCGAGGCTGAAGATGGGCTCCGACCCGTCGAGTGTTCCGATGGTGAACAGGCTGAACGGGGCCGGCTGGGCCGTCTCGTAGAGGGCTTCGGCGGCGGCCATCTTCATGGGCTGCTGCTGGACCATGATCTTGGCGTCCTGGTCGCCGGTGATCCCGAGCGCGGCCGCGGCCACGACCGCCACCACAGCTCCGACCTTCAGCGTGGCCCGCGCCATCGCCTCGGCACCGCTCTTCCTGCGCATGATGAGCCACAGCGAGACGCCGGCCATCAGGGCGCCCGCGGTGAGGAAGGCGGCCGAGATGGTGTGCAGCCACGCGATGACGGCGGTGTTCTGGAACAGCACCTCGGTGAACGACGTCATCTGGGCGCGGTTCTTCTCGGGGTCGAACACGTAGCCGACGGGGTGCTGCATCCACGCGTTGGCCGCGAGGATCATGTAGGCGCTCATCGCCGTCCCGACGGCCGCCAGCCAGATCGTGAGCAGATGCACCTTCTTCGGCAGGCGGTCCCACCCGAAGATCCACAGACCGAGGAACGTCGACTCCAGGAAGAACGTGAGCAGGGCCTCGACGGCCAGGGGTGCTCCGAAGATGTCACCGACGTAGCGCGAGTAGTTCGACCAGTTCATCCCGAACTGGAACTCCTGCACGATCCCGGTGACCACACCCATCGCGAAGTTGATGAGGAACAACTTCCCGAAGAACTTGGTCGCCTGCAGGTACTTGTCGTTGCCGGTACGGACCCAGGCGGTCTGCAGACCGGCCACGAGGAATGCCATGCCGATCGTGATGGGCACGAAAAGGAAGTGGTAGACGGTGGTGATCCCGAACTGCCATCGGGCGATATCGAGCGGATCCACGAGTGACTCCTCAACAGATGACTACGGCACACATGATGGTCCGGCCGTGGGGCGCCGTCTGTCCCTCATCGGGCCGTCACGCGTGACTGCGCGGCAAGTCAGGACGAAGGTCCCGGCCGCGGCCAGGTCTCGGACCCGTCCACTCTTCGGATTCCGTGTCATGGCGCGGATCGCGCCGCGAGTCGCTGCGCGACGATCGCGCCGCGGTGCACGATGTCCGTATGCGCAAGGTCGGTGTCATCGCGGGGGTGCTGCTCGTCGTGGCCGGACTGGCTGTTGTGGTGACGGCGGTGATCGGCGGCGTCCAGGGGTTCGTCGGCGCGTTGACGCCCGTCGCCCAGTGGTCGTCGCCGGGCAGCCACCGCGCCCAGCTGCCCGCGGGGGACTGGGTGGTCTTCCAGGCGGCCGCGCAGGGGGCGCCGACCCGTACCCTCATCGCGTGGGACGACGTCACCGTGACGGGTCCCGGGGGACGCGTGACCACTGCGTGTGGCTACTGCGGGACTTCGGAGACCCTGACGCTCGGCCGTGACCATTACGTCGGCATCATCCGGTTCACCGCCGAGGAGCCCGGCACCTACACCTTCACCAGCGAGTCGGGGTCCGCGGACCTCGTGGTGGCGCCCCCGGCGCTGCAGACCGTGGGGGGTGTCTTCGCATCCCTGGGCTGGATCGCGCTCGGGGTGCTGCTGATCGCGGTCGGTTCGGTGTTGCTGCTCGTGGTGCTGGTCCTCCATCTCACGAGGAAGAAGGCCCCACCCTCGGGTCCGCCGCCGGCATCGTGGCCGCCGCCCAGCGGCTCACCTGTCTGACGCAGGATCGGAAGGTCAGGCTCCGCCGATCCCGGCGAACATCTCGAGCGCCTTGGGGGTGTCCCACTTGACGGCCTGCTGGCCGTCGACCCAGTAGGAGTCGGACTCGATGGGGACGGTTGTCTGCTCACCCAGGCCCGCCGAGATCATGCCGAGGGCCAGCGCCATGCGGCCGTCGGCGATGACGCCGGTCCCCTCGTCGACGGTCAGCGACGACGCTGCCGCGCGGTCCACGGAGAACATCTTCAACGGGTTGAGGAAGGTCAGGGGGTTCGCGGTCTTGGCCGCCACCGCCTTCACGTACTCCTGCTGGCGTTCGGCGCGGCCGATGTCGCCCTTGGGGTCGGCGTAACGCATGCGGACGTAGGCGAGCGCGGTCGGACCGTCCATCTCCTGGCAGCCGGCCTTGACGTTCAACCCGGAGTTCTGGTCGTCGTAGTTGTCCTTGGGGCACAGCGTCACGCCGCCGAGGGAATCGGCGATGTCGGCGACGCCGAGCATGCCGATCTCGACGTAGTGGTCGATGTGGACACCCGTGGTGTCCTCGACGGTCTGGATGAGCAGTGGCGGACCACCGATCGCGTACGCCGAGTTGATCTTCCCCGACCCGTTCCCGGGGATCGGAACCCACGAGTCGCGGGGGATCGAGATGAGAGTCGGCGTACCGATCGTGGGCACGTGCAACAGCATGATGGTGTCGGTGCGTTGTCCGTCCGTGTTGCCCGTGTGCAGCCTGCGCTGCTCCTTGCGGGTCAACTCCTCACGCCCGTCGGAGCCTACGAGCAGGTAGTTGGAGCCCGCCGTGTCCGCGATCTGCTGGGCCGGCATGGCGTCGATCTTGTCGACGTTGATCGCGAAGTACCCGACGAGAGCCGCGGCGTAGACCAGGAATCCCACGAGGACCCACAGCAGCACGCGCTTGATGCCACCGCGCTTCCGCGGCTGGGCGGGGGCTGCGACCGGACGCCCAGCCGGGCCGGGGGGTGGGGGTGTGGTGTTCGGGCCCACGGAGGCGCGGGGCGGGAGCACGGCGGTGGCGCCGGGGTCACCGGCCCGGCCGGTGGCCGAGGGTGCCGGGGCCGTTC
This sequence comes from uncultured Micrococcales bacterium, assembly GCA_903915555.1. Taxonomy (GTDB): domain Bacteria; phylum Actinomycetota; class Actinomycetes; order S36-B12; genus CAIWTL01. The sequence goes on from CAIWTL010000514.1 coordinate 24,397, forward strand.
CGCCCGCCGACGAAGAGGCAGGCGGCGGATCGCGGAAGAGGTCGGAGAAGTCGGACAGGGCGGTGTCGCTCACGACGTCGTGCCGTGGCGTGTTCCGACCGGGGATCACGGGATCACCGGTGGGAGGGCGCAGCAGACGCTCGTACTCGGGCGGCAGCGCGCCCGGATCGCCCTGCTTGTCAGTCATGCGCCAAGTGTGCCCCGACGACCGCGATGAAACCGGGGGCGGAATCCCCGTAACCGGCTTGATACGTACGAGGACTGTCAGAGCCACCCGATCGGGCGCTCGGATTCCGTGGCTCCGCCTCGCTCTCCCCCGGAGCGTCCGGAATTCGGGCGTTCCATTCAATGAATCCGCTGTTCCGTACGAAACAGGACGAATGCGTGGGATTGCGACTTGTGGTGCTGGGATGGCGGCTGTGCTGACAGCCGTCGGTCTCGTCGTGCCCGCAGCGCAGGCCGCCGGTTCATCCGACACGGTCGGCGCCCCCGCCTGGGCGGTCCCGAACGAGTCCGTCAACGAGTCCCCCGAACTCCTCGCCGAGGGGGTCGGCCGCAGGGAGAGCGCCGAGATCGTGGTCGTCACGGCCGACGACCGGGGTCTGCACGTCGACACGGTGCCCGCCGACGGTCACAACGCAGCCGTCGACACCATCTCCGAAGCCCAGACCCGGTCCGGCGTGGTGTCGGTCGGCGTCGACCAGCCGGTCGAGGCGTTCGGTGACCCGCTCGAGGGCCAGCAGTGGGCGCTGCAGACGATGCGCACCCCTACGGCGTGGAACACCACACGCGGCAACGGCGTCGTCGTCGCCGTCGTCGACTCCGGGGTCGACGGCTCCCACCCGGATCTCCAGGGAGCCCTCGTCGCGGGCAAGAACACGCGCACAGAGCGGGGCGACTACTCCTCGCCTGCCACTGACGCGGACGGTCATGGCACCCACGTCGCCGGCATCATCGCCGCCCGGTCCGGCAACGGTTTGGGCATCAGCGGAGTCGCCCCGCAGGCCAAGGTCATGCCGATCAAGGCACTCGACGCCGACGGAACCGGCTTCATGTCGGACGTCATGGAGGGCATCATCTGGGCCACGGACAAGGGCGCCGGTGTCATCAACGTGAGCCTCGGTGGCCACGATGCGACATTCGCCGACTCCGCCGTCTCCTACGCACTGAGCCGGGGCGTGGTGGTTGTGGCGGCGGCCGGCAACGACGGCTCGGCACAACCCATGTACCCCGCGGCGCTCCCGGGCGTCCTCGCGGTGGCGGCGGTCGACCAGGACGGCCAACCGGCCGGCTACTCCAACTACGGGGACTCCTGGGTCGATGTGGCTGCTCCGGGAACGGACATCGTGTCCACCACTCCAGGAGCCCGATACGCGACCTGGACCGGTACGTCCATGGCCACGCCGCAGGTGGCGGGGGTGGCAGCGCTGATCCGGTCGGCATCGCCTTCCGCCGACGCCGCGGCTGTCATCGGGTCAACGGCCTACGACGCGGGCGTCCCCGGGCACGACCGCGCCTTCGGGACCGGCGTCGTCGATGCGTCCGCCGCAGTAGCCCGGGTCGCTCCGACCCCGCAGCAACCCGCTCCCGCTCAGCCCGTGCAGCCGAAGGACCCGGTGCTGAGGACCCAGTCGGTCAAGATCCCGACCAGTGTGGCTGTCCGGAAGTCCAAGAGCCTGCCGACCCGCACGCAGGAGGGCACGCCCATCAGGACGTGGAAGGTCATCTCCCGCCGCAAGTGCTCAGTCGTCTCTCGCGCCGGAGCGGCCCGGGTGGTCGGGAAACGGGCGGGCGTATGCTCGCTGACCGCGGCGGCGCCTGCGGCGGCCGGTCTGGCCGCCTACAACGGGACTCTGCGACTGCGCGTGGTCAGGCGCTAGTCCGGTCCGATGGTCCGCGTCGTATAGCCTCCCTGCAGACCGGCTGATCAGGTGAGCCGACGCAGGGAGTTCCGCATGCTGTTGTCCGACCGGGATATCCGGGCCGAACTGGCCCAGGGCCGTGTGGCCGTCGAGCCCTACTCCGAGCAGATGGTGCAGCCGTCGAGCCTGGACGTCCGCCTCGACAAGTTCTTCCGTGTGTTCGAGAACCATCGCTACCCGCACATCGACCCGGCCGAGGAGCAGCCCGACCTGACCCGTGAGGTCGAGGCGCTTCCCGACGAGCCGTTCATCCTGCATCCCGGTGAGTTCGTGCTCGCCTCGACCTACGAGGTCGTCACGTTGCCCGACGACATCGCGGGGCGGCTCGAGGGCAAGTCGAGTCTCGGTCGCCTGGGTCTGCTCACCCACTCCACAGCCGGGTTCATCGATCCGGGGTTCAGCGGGCATGTGACCCTCGAACTCTCCAATGTGGCGACGCTGCCCATCAAACTGTGGCCCGGCATGAAGATCGGTCAACTCTGCCTCTTCCGGCTGTCCTCGCCGGCCGAGCACCCGTACGGCTCCGACCGGTACGGCTCCCGTTATCAGGGGCAGCGGGGGCCCACCCCGAGCCGGTCACATCTGAACTTCCACCGCACCGAGTTGTAGGGGCCGGGCTGTTCCGGCGCCCGGACCCGACTGCTACGTTCCGAACTGACGGCACGCGCGATCGCCTCACCGCCCGCGGGCCAGAGAGGAACACGCGATGAGCGGCAGCATCCCTCCCGGTCCCGATGACGAGGTCCCGCCCCCACCCGGCGGATTCACCCCCCCGCAGCCAGGTCCCCCACCAGCGGGACCGACAGGTCCAGGTCCCTCCGCCACCCCCTATTCGGTCAGCGATGCGTTCAACTACGGCTGGAAGAAGTTCCAGGAGAACCTCGGACCCTGGATCCTCGGGGTGCTCATCCTCTTCCTCGGCCTGGCCGTCGTTCAGGTGGTCTACAACCTCGTCGTCGGTGGACTGCTCGACACCTTCTCGACGACGACCGTCGACCCACGGACCGGCGACGTCTTCATCGACGAGACAGGCGGCCTCGCCGCTGCCCTGGTCGGCGCCCTGGTCCTGGCGGTTCCGGTGACCATCCTGGGGATGATCGTGCAGGCGCAGATCGTGCGCGGCGGGCTGGCGACCTGTGAGGGCCGCATCGAACTCGGCCGATTCTTCGACACCAGCCTGCTGGGACCGATCGTCGTCGCGTCCATCATCGCCGGACTGATGACCCTGGCCGGTGTCATCGCCTGCTACGTGGGTGCCGTCGTCGTGGCGTTCTTCGTGCAGTTCTTCGCATACTTCGTCCTCGACCGCGAAGCCAGGCCCTGGGAGTCCATCAAGGCGTCGTTCTCGTTCGTCAACCAACACCTGGCGAACATCATCGTGCTGTTCCTCGCCAGTGCCCTCGCCGTGCTCATCGGTGCGCTGCTGTGCGGGGTCGGCCTGCTGGTGGCTTACCCGGTGGTGGCGATCGCGCACGCATACACGTACAAGGTCCTCAACGGGGAGGAGGTCGTCGCCTGACCCGACCGTGGGCGCGCCTCGACAGCGCTGCGCCCAATTCCCGATACCGTCGTCACCGCTGCACCCCGCCAACCAGGAGCACACCATGAGCGAAGCCGCCTCGGCCCCCACCAGCCCGTACTCGGTGGGTGATGCCTTCAACTACGGCTGGAACAGATTCACCAAGAACTGGGTCCCCTGGGTCCTTGGCACCCTGATCCTGGGGCTGATCCTCGGTGCGGTGCAGGTGGTCTACCAGCTCATCATCGGTGGACCGGTCACCAACCTGGCCAACGGCAGCATCGACCCCGTCACGGGACAGG
>CAIWTL010000515.1 GCA_903915555.1 uncultured Micrococcales bacterium
CGTGAGTTTCTCCCCATGGGCGAATGACTCGGCGATGGGAAATGCGACCACGGGCACGGTCACCTACACCGATGGGGGATTCACCCATTCCAGCGTGCGCCTCTGCGGGACCGGCGATGTCGTCCCGGACTGCGACGACACGACGGTGACCACCGCGGACGGCACCTACACCGTCAAGCTCGTCACGGGAGTCGTGACCTTCGCTCCCGCGGTGGGCTTCAGCGGTGAGGCGACGGCGGTGCGCTACCAGATCACCGACCCCTACACGGCTACGAACTCTGGGTCGCCGGCTGGGTCGGGTAGCCAGGTCTCCTCTGCGCTGCTCAAGCCGACCATCGGGCCGCTCACGATGCCGACAGCGAATGCCGATGCCGGCTCGGGCTACACCGATGACACCGTGATGGTGAATCTGCCGGTCAATGACGCGGGAGGCACCTATTCGGTGGACCTCACCAGCGTCATGCTCTGCGATGACACTGACGTCGCTCCCGCTTGCACGCACACCACGGCTGTGCTCCCAGGGCAGGGCACTCTGGTGGTCAACCCCGCAACGGGTCAGGTGGTCTTCACGCCAGTGGCCGGCTGGGACGGCGTCGTGTCAGTGCCCTACTCGATCGCAGACACGCACGGCAACACCGTGTCGTCGTCGGTGACGATCACCATCATCGCTCCGCTTCTGCCCGTTGCCGAAAACGATGCCGCCACCACGTCTGTCGACACTCCCGTCACACTTGACGCAGGCTCGGACGATGCCGACGGCACGTACCCCCTCGACATGGCGAGTGTGCGTATCTGCGCCGCCGACGACACCGCCCCGGCCTGCACGAAACTCACCCTCACCGTCACGCAGGGCACCTTCACGGTGAATCAATCCACGGGCAAGGTCACCTTCACGCCCGCCTCCGGCTGGTACGGCACTGTCACGGTTCCGTACTCAGTCGCCGACACCCGCGGCAACCGCGATGATGCGACGCTGTCGGTCACCATCGCGGCTCCTCCGCCGAGTGGCGGCGGTGGCGGTGGTGGTGGTGGTGGTGGCGTGGTACCTCCGCCACCGCCTGTGGCTCCACCGGTGACGGATGATGATCGCGGCGTGGTGCGGCCGGGTTCGCCGGCGGTGATCGATCCCATCGCCAACGACTCTCCCGGTGGCAGTGCGTATCGGGAGGAGACGGTGCGGTTGTGCCCGGCTGGCACGGCACCGCCGAAGTGTTCGGGCACGCAGATCACTGTTCCGGAGGGTACGTGGGAGGTGGATCCAACCTCGGGTGTGGTGACCTTCACGCCCGACCCTGAATTCCACGGCAAGGTGGAGATCCCGTACCAGGTCACCACCGAGGACGGCACGGTGGTGGATGCGGTGATCTCGATCTGGATCACTGACCCGCCCGCGGCTTCGGATGATGCGTCTTCGGGTCGGGTGGACACCCCGCAGACGTTGGATCCGTGGGTGAACGACGATCATGATGCGGCGCCGTGGGACCGCGGAAGCTTGGCGCTGTGCGGCAGTGGGCAGGCTCCGCCGGTCTGTGACCAGTCGCGGGTGGAGACTGCTGATGGTGTGTATGAGATCGATCCGGTGACGGGGACGGTGGTCTTCACGCCGGCCCCGGGTTTCACCGGTGCGGCGACGCCGCTGCAGTACCAGGTGAGCGACGTGGCCGGTCAGGTCGCGTCGGCGTGGCTGCGCCCGAGCGTGCGTGCTGGCGCCGGTGGCGAGGGGTCGGGGTGGCTTCGGGTGCGCAAGGTGGTCACCGGCAACGAGTTGCGCACCGGTGAGGTCAAGCTCGTGACGGTCTGCACGGACGATGGGGATGGTGCGGGCCGGCAGGTGCATCGGGTGCACCGGCTGCCGGTCGGGGATGAGCGGGGGACCTGGCGGGTGAAGGTTCCGGCGGGCATGACGTGTCAGGTCAGCGAGCGCGCCCACGGCGCCCCGGAGGCCCCGTCGCTGTCCCCGCAGTGGAACCAGCGGCGTTGGCCGGTCAACGCCACCCCCTCCCTGGGGGTCGGTGGCACCGCCACGGTGGGCACGGTCGCCGCCATCGAGTCGTTGCGTTTGTCGGTGGAAGGTGGCTGCACCCTGGTCGC
>CAIWTL010000516.1 GCA_903915555.1 uncultured Micrococcales bacterium
GCGCCAGTGCGTTGGTCACGCCGTTCATGACGAAGTCGCGGTGCAGAGCAGCCGACATCCTCGTGGTGTCCGCGTTCCAGAACAGCACGTCGAACTTGGGGGGCTCGCGGCCGGCGAGATAGTTGTTGATCCAGTAGTTCCAGATCAGGTCGGTGGGGCGCAACCAGGCGAAAGCCTCCGCCAGGTTGCGCCCGTCGAGGTACCCCCGCGCAGCGCTCACCGCGATCGCCAAGTCCGCCGTCTGCCTGTTCAGCGCGGAGCTCGCCAGTCCGGCGTGATGCTGGTCGAGGACGGTCACGGCCAAGGACAGTCCCGCGACATCGGCCAACTGTCCGGTGCGCTGCAGGTGGCTCAGTGCCATCGCGGCCAGGATGCCGCCGGAGCAGATGGCGTACACGTTGACCTTCGGTGCACGCGTGATCCGCTTGGCGATCCGCAGCGCATCGAGGATGGCTGCTCCGTATGCGTCCATGCCCCAGTCACGATGCTCGGCCGTGGGGTTGCGCCACGAGATCACGAACGGCTGCAGCCCCTGTGCGACGAGGTATTCGATGAGGCTCTTGCCGGGGGCCAGATCGACCGCGTAGTACTTGTTGATGACGGGAGGCACGACGAGTACCGGGTTGCGGACGACCGTGTCGGTCGTCGGCCGGTACTGGATGAGCTCGAACATCTCGTTGCGGAAGACGACGGAACCAGGCGTGATCGCCAGGTCCTTGCCCACCTCGAAGGAGTCTGCGGGAACCATGGAGGGCACACGTGGCGCGGACTTCATATCGGACGCGAAGTTCTTCACGCCTGCCGCGGCGCTGCGGCCCCGCGACTCCACCAGACGCTTGCGGGCGGTGGGATTGAGGACGGGACTGTTGCTCGGGGCAAGCCCCTCGATGATGTTGCGGATGAGGAAATCGGCGCGTTCCCGATCCTCGTAGCTGAGTTCGACGTCCGCCAGCAGATCCTGGGTGGTCTTCCCCGCGGCGAGGTAGGACTGCAGCACGCGGCGCAGGATCGGGTTCTCCGACCACTCCGGGTCGGCGAAGCGCCGGTCCCGCGGATCGGGCGCCACCTCGGACCTTCCCACGACGACGCGGAGTGTCTCGGTCCCGAGACCCCCGAGTCGCTGCACCAGGTTGACCGGGTCCTTGAGCAGACCCAGGCCCAACCGGAGCGTGGCGGTCCGGGGGCGGAACCGATAGGACAGTCCCAATGCGGCTTCGTTCAGCAGGTGGTCGAGCGGGATCGCCACCTCGGCGGCGTCCACCTGGTCGAACTGCTCAACGTCGCCCATGTCCATCCTCTGCCGGTGTCGCCGCCCCGTCCCTATGTGGTTCTAGCCCTACGGTGATCCGCGACGCAACCGGAGCACCGGCCGCGGACGCGTACGCTGTGGCAATGGAGCGAGCCCTACCTGCACGAAGCAGGACCCGGATGCTGGAAGTGACGGCTCGCGGGCACCGAGTCCGGGTTGCTATCGACGACGGCGATCCCGGTCGCAGTCCCCTGCTACTCATGAATGGGATCGGCGCGCGCCTCGAACTGCTCCAACCCTTCGTCGACCGACTCGATCCCGGGCGTCCGGTCATCCGATTCGATGTTCCCGGCGTGGGCGGTTCACCCGCACCGAGGCGACCGTACCGACTGTGGATGCTGGCCAGGACGGTCGCCGCCCTGCTCGACGAGGTGCCGGTCGCGGGCCCCGTGGACGTCCTGGGGATCTCGTGGGGCGGTGGCCTGGCTCAGCAGTTCGCGTTCACCCAGAGCCGCCACGTGAGACGCGTGGTGCTCGTGGCGACGTCACCGGGCGCGCTGTCGGTGCCGGGGAGCCCCTGGGTGCTACGGCACATGGTGTCCCGCCGCCGCTACACCGATCCGGACTATCTGACCCGGATCGCGGGCACGATCTACGGCGGCACGGCCCGCATCGATCCCGACATCGGCGAGACGATGGGATCCCACCGCTCCCCCGACGGCAACCGCGGCTATCTCATGCAGTTGCTGGGTGCCGCGGGCTGGACGTCGATGCCGTTCCTGCCCCGCATCAAGGCGCCGACGCTGGTCCTGACCGGGGATGACGATCCCATAATCCCCCGGGTCAACGGCCGGATGATGAGTTCACTGATCCCGGATTCCCGGCTCCACATCTACCGCGGCGGTCACCTCGCCCTGGTCACCGAAGCCGATGCCCTGGCACCGGTGATCGAGGATTTCCTGGACTCGTGACGGCCGGGGTGGCTCAGTAGCGCCGTCC
>CAIWTL010000517.1 GCA_903915555.1 uncultured Micrococcales bacterium
GGCGAGGGATCCACCGGGGCGGGTAGCGCACTGAGGTCCAGCTGGCGGGGGCTGCCCACGGTGATCACGTCGGCTTCCTGGCAGGTCTCCTTGGCGGCGTGCCAGGATTCCTCGCCGAAGTTCCCGGGTCTTCTGATCGGATAGATGTAGACCCGGTAGGTACCCGCCGGGACGGTGACGCGGTAGGTGTCGGATTCATCGAACGTGGTCCACCCCGTGGTCCTGCCGCCGGCGGCTTCAGCGCAGCTCCGGTAGAACCCCACCCCTGCGCTCGTCACCGGCCCGTCTCCGCTGGTGATCGTGCCCGTCACGTCGAAACCGACCTGCGCGCGGAGGTCCTCCTCGGTGGCCCCGGTGACGGTCAGCACCGTGGCCTCGGCGCACGATGACGCCTCTTCGTGCCAGGAGTTTCCGGCGCCCTGACCGTTGTCGGGGACGATGACGGCCTTGTAGGTGCCATCGGGCACTGTCACGGTGTAGGAGCCACCGGTGAAGGGGGTCTCCGCTGTCGGTGTGACCGCCTCCCACGCGTCGCAGTCGGCGTAGAACTCGACCCAGCCGTCGCCGACCGGTCCGTTGGCGGTGCTGATCGTCCCGGTGACGTCGGAGCCGGGCAGGGCGACGAGGTTCCGGTCCGGATGGGGATCGTCGGCGCCGATGGTCACCGTGTCGGCGGTGTCGCAGGAGGGCTCGGCGTTGTGCCACGAGGTGAGCGCGCCGGTGCCGTAGGCGGGGGTGATCTCGGCGAAGTAGTCATCCGACGGGACTGTGATCGTGTACCCGGTATCGGTCAGGGTGGCGGTGGCGACGGGGCCGGCGGCGCAGTCGGAGTAGAAGCGCACCTTCCCCTGGGTCACGGCTCCGTTGGTGCTGCTGACCGTCCCCGAGACCTCTCGCCAGGGGAGGGCCTGGGTCTGGGCGATCCACGTGGTGTAGGTGGTGACGCGGGTGTAGACGCCGGGGAAGTCCGGATCGGCGCAGCCCACGCCGAAACTGGTGATGCCGGCCAGCGTCCATGTGCCGGCCACGTCGACCGCGAGCGGCCCTCCGCTGTCGCCCTGACACGTGTCCCGCACGGGATCGGTGGCGGTGCCCGCGCACACCATGGTCGCCGGGTCGTAGTTGGGGGCATCGCCCGTCCCGTACGAGCCGCACGTCGGGGCGGTGGGTGAGGCCAGGATGTCGACGACGGCCTTCTGCAGGATCAGCGGCAACTCCGTCCCGGAGGTGGAGGTGTTCCCCCAACCGCTGATGGTTGCGGCCGTCCCGGAGGCGGGCCACTGGGTGGGGTCCTGGGTCGGAAGGGCGATGGGGTCGCGCTCGGGGCCGCTGAGGTCCAGGGCGGTGGACAGCCGCAACAGGGCGATGTCGTTCGCCTTGGTGGCAGAGTCGTAGTCCGGATGGACGGCGATGGCGGAGACATCGGTGCGGGGTTGGGTCGCGGGCGTGTCGAGGCGGGTGACACCGGACAGGATCTGCATGTTGTCAGCCGCCAGCACGTCGCCGTTGCCTCGGGTCACGCAGTGCGCGGCTGTCACGATCCACCGTTCGTCCAGGATGGAACCACCGCAGAACTGAGCGGTGCGGTTGTCGGTGATGTCGGCCTCGACGAGCGCGACCTGCCAGGGCACATCGGTGATCTGTGCGGGCTGGCCGTTGATGATCTCGGGCCGGACCGGGTCGTCCGTTGCCCGGGCGGCGAGAGGGACGCCGGTGAGGGTGCCGACGGCGACGCACGCAGCCAGGATCCAACGCATCGGTCGGGAAGATAGCCGCATGGGGACTCCAGAGAGCAGTGACATGACTACCGACTGTGATACGGGTTCGACGGGTGGATGTCCAGTGCGGTTCCCGGGCTGACCCCGCGACGCCCGAGGCCTCGGCTGCCCTTCACCGCAGCGGCACTGCGGGGATGCGTGGTGATCAACTACCGTCGCGGTCATGGATCGGCTGGCCCGCGTGTGGGACCTCATCGTCCCCTCGCTGACGCCGGACGTGCTGCCGGATCTGGTCCCGGTGCTGCTCTTCGTCCTCGCCGGGTCGGCTGTGGCCGCGATCGCGCTGGGCGACCGTCTGGGAGTCGGGGTGCTGCGGGCTTGCGCATGGTTCGTCTGTTTGCTGGCCCCCATGGCCTTCACGTTGACGGCGGCCGACGGGCCCGGCGTCGTGGGCTGCGAACTCGGGGCTCTCGCCTGGGAGTCGCGCGAGGCGCTCGTATCCAGCGAGACGGTGGCGAACGTGCTTCTCCTGGTGCCCGCAGGCGCTGCCGCGGTGTTGTTCCCGAGCGGTGCCCGACGGCTGGCTGCGCTCGGCACGGCTCTCGCGCTGCCGTTCCTGATCGAGTTCGCGCAGATGGTGGCGCGCCCCCTCGGCCGTGCGTGTCAGGTGTCGGATCTGGTCAACAACACTGCCGGGGTGCTGCTGGGCTTCTGCCTCGCGGCCGGGATATGGACGCTGTGGGTGTCACTGCGAGCGGTCGTCCGGCGTCCTGGCGTTGGATCGGCCGCGCAGACTCGGGTCACCCGCGATCGCATCCCCTGACGGTTCCGACTGGGGGCTGTGGCCGTCACATGGCGGGGCACTTCAGGGGGAAGCCGAAGTTGCCCCGGATGCGGGGCTGCCGTGGCTCGACCGAAACTCTGCGCTGCGCTGCGCTGCGGTGCGGTGCGGTGCGGTGCGGTGCGGTGCCGTGCGGTGCGGTGCGGTGCGGTGTGGTGCGGTGCAGCGCAACGCCGTGCTGCGCCGTGCCGTGCCGAATCGTGCTGTGCCGTGCCTTGCCGTGCCGACCTGTGCCGTGCCGTTTCGTGCCGTGCCGCGCCGCATCGTTCCGTGCCGTGCCGAGCCGTGCCGTGCCATTCGGTGCCGTGAGGTGCCTCGCCGTGCGATGCCGTTCGGTGCGGTGCGGTGCGGTGCGGTCCCGTTCGGTGCGGTGCGGTGCGTTGCCGTGCCGTGCCGTGCCGAGCAGTGCGATTCCGTGCCGTGCCGTGCCGTGCCGCAACGTGCCTTGCCATGCCGTGCCTCGCCGCGCCACGCCGCCCCGCGCC
>CAIWTL010000518.1 GCA_903915555.1 uncultured Micrococcales bacterium
AGCCTGACGCGCTCGCCCAACTCGGTCAGCCGGGCGAAGAAGGCCCAGCGGTTGGTGACGAGGTATTCCCAGTCGTCACCCTGGCGGTGGCGGGGCGCACCCAGGAGCCGCTCGGTGTCGGCCCCGTGGCCGGGCAGCACTTCCACGGTCGCGTCCAGCGGGGGGTCGACGTGCCAGGTCAGCGGGTCGGTGCCTCGGCGCCCGGCGCTGCCCACGTCGGCGGCGCTGCCCGGGGGGCCGGTGGTCACGTCGCTCATCCGCCGCAGGTAGTAGGTCCGGTACTGCTCGGTGTCCCGGTCCACTCCGGACACCGCCCATCCGCCGAACCCGCGCAGCATCGTGACGGGATCGAGGACCCGCTCACGACCGTTGTAGACGAAGCGCAACCGGCACCGTGCGGTGACCGCGCGCAGCACCCGGTCCGCATCGGGCGGAAGTTCCGGGGGGTGGATCTCGATGTGGTCGTTCGAGTCGCGGCCGGCGGTGCGCCGCGACCTGTCGACGAGGAGCGCGGCACGCGCCAGCTCCGCCTGCTGATCGGGGGTGAAGGCGACCCGGATGCGGCTGTCGGCGGGACGCAGGACCCACCGCGCCTCGGACCCCGGTTCGGCGACGTTGACGATGTCGACCCCCACCGCCTGCAGATCCCGTACACAACGCGCCAGTTGTTCGCGGCGACTCTCGGGGGTGCCCCCGAAACCGATCGCGTCGGCGAGTTCCCCGGCGGGTCGACCCACGGGACCGGCGGCCGAGAGGATGCCGGTGACCATCACGAGGCGCTGCAGGGGGCGCGGGGGGTCGGGAGGTGCAGCCACCGCCCCAGCATGTCATCCCACCCTGTGACGGGAGACACCTCCCTAATATGCGTATATCCGCATTCTTGTGCCATACTGGAGGTGCAGCACCAGGAGGTCACCATGTATTCCGCGAAGATCCTCGGCAACTCGGGCGAGACCCTCAACATCAACCACAGCAAGCACAAGGCGGCACTGAAGCAGGCGGTGAAGACGAAGTCGGCACTGCCCCACGGCCCCCAGAAGAAGTGAGCACTCCCGGGACGCTCAGTCGGTGACCTGGAACGCAACGGCACCGGACGCGACACCGTTCACCAACGGGACCACCCGATGTTCCCCCGGGTGGACGGTGCGCGTCGACAGTTGTCCCAGCGACACCCTCCTGCGCAGGGAGCGTCGCCCCCGTGCGGGGAGTTCGAACTCCGCTCCCTTGAAGACCTTCCGGTGATGACCACCCGGTCTCACGAACCACACCTGCAGGTCGACGGCCACCGGGGTGGGTGACCGGGACGGGTTGACGATCATCACATCGACGGCGACCGTGTCGCCGATGCGCACCGACGTCGGTTCCACCACGCAGGAGGCCACGCGCGCGGGGGTGTCCGCCGCGAATCCCAGGATCGACAGCGCCCGGGCGTCGCCCGCCTTGACGAGACCCCGCAGTGCGTGGCGGACGAGACGGCGGCGTTCGGGCACCATCCACCGTTCGCACACGTCCAGCGTGATGTCGGGGTGGTCCCTCGCGATGTCGTTGAGGTTGTTCGCCACCGAGCGCCTCACATACTCCGACCCGTCATCCTTGAGCTGCTCCAGCAACGGCAGCACCGGCGCCGGGTCGTCGACGAAGCGGCGCAGCACGGGCGCCCAGGGCAGCCGTGGACGGGTCCCCTCGGACACGAGTCTGCGCACCGCGGGGCTGGGGTCCGACACCCAGTCGTGGAGCCGACCCATGGTGGCCCCGTACCGCCGGTCGATGAACGTCCGGATGCTGAACTCGGCGGTGAAACGGCGGGTGATGTCGTACTGGGCGGCCATCGACTCCTCGAAACAGTCGAGGCCGTGCTCGGCGATGAACATCGTGAACGGCCACAACCGGAAACCTTCCATCCCCTGCCACGCGGAGGTCTCCGACTCCGGAGGCAGGGAACGGCGGATGAGGCCGATGGCGACGGCGGGATCTTCGGGGAGTCGCCCGACCAGAGCCTGCGAGACCGCCGCAGCCCGGCCCGACAATCCCAGCGAGGCGAAATCGCGCGTCGCCTCCGCGACGAACCCGGTCACGTCGAACGTGGGATCGACGGTGTGCAGATCCGCGCCGATCCGGCCGACCATGGCGGCGTCGAACGAATCCTTCAGCGGTTCCGCCACATCGCGCCCCGGGTCACACCAGGTCGACG
>CAIWTL010000519.1 GCA_903915555.1 uncultured Micrococcales bacterium
CCGACGCGGTCAGCGTCGGGGACTTCCACCTGGCCAAGGACATCGTGCACTTCCACACCGGAGCCTTCGATGGGACCGACGCGCAGATGCTGGAGATCCTGAAACCCTTCGTCGGACATCGGTACCGCTGGGTCCGCATGTTCGAGCTGACCGGCTACCACCAGCCCCGGCGCGGTCCCCGGTTCGCGGTACCCGCCCACCGCTACGGATGACGCCTGCCACAGGCACCGTGCCGTGCATCCCTAACGCAGGGCGAACTGGAAGAGCTGGAAGGGACTCTTGGGTTTGCTGGCCTGTTTCAGCTCGCCTGCCGGTAGCCCTTGAGGACCGTTCCATCCGCCGGCCAGCATGTCCTCCGAGCGGCCGGCGCCGTTCTTGAAGTCCAGGTACTGGATGCCGTACCAGCTGGTGAAGTCCTGGAAGCCCCATCGGTCCTTCGCCGGTTTCTGGGCCCCCAGGGTGACACCGAAGTATCCGTCCTGGTTGGCGCAGCCGCCGGACACGTTCTTCTTCACCATCGTCGTCCGACTGCTGCCCGGGGGTAACGGACCCCGCAGCAGATCAGGATTGACCATGCTCTGGTTCTCGTCTGGGGCCAGGACGCAGTATCGGCGGGTATCGATCGCGATCTCACCCAGGTACAGCTGATTGCTGGTCGGATTGGCCACCCGCAGGATCCGGAGGTCGGGATCGCTCAGCCACAGCGTCTGCTCCACGGACGGCCCGCCCAGGGCGATGGCGCCGCCCTGTGCCAGCGGCGTCAACTGACAGGTGACGCTGTCATCGAGGAAGGTGTTGTCCGCCCAGCGCCCCTTGTTGGGCAGATACCCGAGAGTCGTGCGGTCGGGGGCGACCATCTTCAGGTAGCAGCGGTCATTACGACGTACCAGTTGCACGTAGGAGCCGCGACGGTCCTCATCGGAGTAAGTCTTGCCCTCCGGTTGGGGCTTCCAGCGCAGGGCGACCCCATCCGGTTGGTAGACGTAGTTTGTGCGGTCACCGGTGGCCTGGAAGAGGTACTTCTGGACCGTCAACTCGCCCGTCCGATTCAGTTCCACTCGGGCGATCCGAGCGGTCCGCGCCGGGTCGGTGCCCACGGACAGGTGCATTCCGAAGGGATCGACGATCTGCTCCGCCTGGGCCGGGCCGCGGGGGAAGTCCGCGATTCCCACCGCTCCGTCGCAGCGCAGCGTCTTTCCTTCGGAGAGGACTGGAATGACGCCGCTGGTGCAGTTGAGTTCCTTCTGGTGCTCCTCCTGCTTTCGGATGAAGCTGAGGATCATCTCTGCCGAAGCGCGTGCCGAACTCATCCCCTTGTCCCACTGCTCCAGGACCACGGAACTGTAGGGAGTCATCTGCGTATTCGTGTTCAGGAACTGGCACTGTTCCTTGGTGCAGGTGAGGCGAACCCGGGAGGCCTGGCTGGTGTTGAAGGAACTTCCCGACCAGTTGCCCATCACTACATCCGCTTCCAGCCCGCACGGCGACGGAGTCGGCGCCACTCCACCGACGGGAGCAGGATTACGGTTCGTCGAGGTGGGTTCCCACACCAGGCCGTGCTTCTCGAAGGTACAGGCGGGCACCCCGACGCGTGGGTCCGCCTTCGGCCCGATCAGTTGCACCGCAATGGTGGCCTTGTCGCGATAGGGCAGCCGCTGGTCGTAGGGCTTCTCGGTGTAGGCGAGCCCCTTCCAGTCGGGGTTGCGCAGGATGTCCTTACCGTCGACCTGACCGGGGTCGGGTGCCGCGGGAGGAATGTCGATGCTCTTCTGGTCGGTCCCTCCGCTGATGTAGTTGTCCACCAACGTCATGTCGATGGAGCGCTCCACCCACAGGATCTTGTACTTCCCGGCGACGTAGACCCGGAAGTGCAGTTTGTACTTGTCTCGTTGACAGCCCTTCCAGGCGTCATCGCGGTTCTTGCGTTTGGCCCCGAGGGTTCCACGGCAGAACTCGACGAAGATGTCCGGGCTGAACGAGAACCCCGGCAGACTCAACGTGACGCCGGCCCCCGCGTAGAACGACTGCAGATCGCCGTCGGCGTAGTCCAGACCCGCGCTGACCGCGATGCCCTGACCCAGGATGTTCACCTGCGCTGCCAGATCGACCTTGAGATAGGGCTGGATCAGGCCGCCCTCGGCTGGATCGAAGTACGGCAATGGGCTGAACTTCACGTTGACCCTGGCGTCAGCCAGATCCGTGCCGTAGATGCGCAATGATCCGGTCCCGGCGAGGTCGGCGCGGGTCACCCATTGGTCGGTCTGGCGCACCCGCGTCGAGCTGTAGGACCCCGTCACTCCGAGCCGGGCACCGGTGCCCTCCGTTCCGATGCGAAGAGATGCGTCGACCTTGACGTTGTAGTGGGGAACCTGCGTGGTCGTGGTTGCAGTGTCGATATCCACGTCGAAGCGTGGTCCACGATTGGGCGCGGGAACACAGCCGGGTCCTGCCTGGCGGTCACATCCCGCCAGCTCCAAGCCCTTCCATCTGATGGGGTTGGGGATGTTCAGGTAGCCGAGCATCGCGAACGACCGGGCCTGTTCGTCGCCGTCCTTCGCCGGCATCCGAACGGTCAGGGCCGCGTCCACCGTCGCACCCGCGACTTCCCCGTCGAACGCGAAACCCCACCCCTTGGCGATGTTCAGCGTTCCCCCACTGCCGTCCAGCACGGTGCATCCCATCGGGGCATAAACGATGCGCAGGAAGCGGGCGCTGACCGGGCCGAGCTCCAGGACGTTCTTGTCCCGCAGCACATCGGAGCCGTTGTATCGCGCCACCTCGAGAATGGCGCAACTGTTGATGGCGCCCACCCCGACGCTGAAGTTCAGCCGCACCTGGGGTCGGTTGACCAGGCCCACCTTCTCCCCCCAGCGGGACGGCAGCGTGACGGCACCGGTGACCATGAAGTTGTAGGAACGGGAGGCCGTGGCGCCGGTGGGTGGTCCGGGCGGCGGCGTGGGGTCCGGATCGGGATCAGGCGGCTTGGGCCCCGGATCCGGCGTCTTCCATTTCGCGGTCAGTCCAAGGCCCAACTCGTTCACCGTCAGGTCTTCCACCCCGAAGGCGTTGGTCCAGGCCTGCGACTCCGTCGCCACCCGGAGTGCCACCGTGAAGGACTCCGACGAGTACGAGATGGAGCCGACGATCGGGACGAAGTTCTGCCAAGTTCCGGTGATCTCCAGACCCACCGAGAAGCCCTGCAGGTCCTGCCCACCGATGGTTCCGAGTCCGAACTGCATGCGTAGTCCGAGGCGGCCGAACTCGAGCATGTCGGCGACTTTCCACGGGCCGCTGCCGAGCAGCAGCCGGGCATCGATGCGGAGGTTCTCCTGCCGCTGCTTGTCACCGAAGAACACCTCGGCGGCCCAGGGGATCGTGACACCCTTGCCGCAGTCCCGGGTGTTGAAGGAGCCGATACCGTCGATGTCCAGCGCAAGCAGGCTGTACGCGATGGGACATGCCCCGCCCGCGGGAATGAACATGGAACCACCCATCATGAGGGTCCCGGGTTTGGTGACCGGGATGTCCCCCGGCCCTCCGTTGGCGATGACTGTTCGGTAGGTGGAGTAGGCGAGCATGGTGTCCCGCAGCGGAAGTTTTCCGATGAAGCAGTAGCCGCCGGATGACACGTCGAACTCACCGCCGACGGGTATGTTCACCTCTTTCGAGCCGGTCGTCCGCACCGAACCCGTGAAGCCGATGGCCGCGCCCGGTGTCGCCGTGTCGGTCGGTGAGCACAAGCGTTCCGATGGTGTCTGGCGAAGGGTGAGCGACTGGACCTCGATGACATAGCCCTCGGGCCCGAAGTTCGGGAATCCGCTGACCTGGAGTTTCACCGTCCTGGCGGCCAGATCCGCCCACAAGGTGACGTCGACCACGAGATCAGGGAGGGGTTCTCCGATCACGATGCGCAACTTGCCCTCGATCTTCACTCGGATGCTGAGTGCGGAGCACGTGGCTCCGGTGAAGCAGTCGTTGGTGATCGTCGCTGTGGCGTTCTCCACAGACACCCCGGTCGTCCGCAGCCCCTTCAGCCCTACGCTCACCAGGAGGCGAGGCGTGCCGTTCACCTTCTTCATGGAGATCGTTCCTGTGCCGGAGTCCACGCTGAACCCCTCGGCGAACGACCATTTGTCGAGCAGGTCGACGGACAGTGACCAGTCTGTCGCGGTGCGGTAGGTTCCTGCCAGCGACGCCGACACCTGTTGTGTCCCCAGACCCAGGCGACCCTTGGCAGTCAGCGAGATCTGCGTCTTCTTCGCGCTGTCCCATGACCACGTCACCCCGAGCTGGGAGACAGCGACCCCGTCGAGCATCTCGAAGTCGCAGGACTCGCTGGTCTGAGTGGTGTTGCGGCAGACGGTCCGCAGATCCACTCTGGTCGCGGCGAATCGGCCCTGCTGATCGAAGTACACCGCGCCCTCGCCGGCCAGGTTCAAGGTGTTGCCCCGCTTGTCGGTCATGACTGCGACATCGGTGGCGACGACGGCGATCCGAGTGCGACCGTCCGGCTCCACAGTGATCTCGAAGCCCACTCGACCACCACCGGACGGTGCGCTCTGCGCACCCAGTTCCACCAGCGTCGTGACCCGGTCGGCGGCGAACTGCAGGGTGGGCGCGCCCGCTCCACTGCCGACCATGTCCCAGTCCTCCGGGAGGGGGACGAATCCCAGCGCGCCGGCCGGCAGGAGGAGGTTGCCGACGAGGGGGCCGAGAGTGCCGTCCCGGTTCACCTGGGAGGCCACATCGAAGTCGTCGGGAGCCGTCAGCTCGACAGTGCGGTCATCGGTGTCCAGTGCGGTACGCCATGACGCGGGGAGGCTCAAGTCCGCCTTCGTCACGTGTACCCCACCCTGATCGACGTGGCCGGTCACCCCCTCGAGGCGATACCCATCCTTCTCCAGGGTCGCTCGGGTGAAGGTGACGCGTGCCATCGGCTCGGTGCATTCGCCGCTCAGGGCGGCACCTGCCCCCAGGAACAGCCGCGCGTCGCCTGACATGACGACATCCGGGTCGGTCCGGCTCGGATCGTCCAATCGCTGTGCCACGGTGCACACGAGACTCGTCGGCTCGGGTGCCTTGCAGTTCGCCGCAAGACAGTTGGTTCGGTGCTGCGAGCGGACCATCACCAACTTCGTCGCGCTGACCTGGCGCCCGCCCTTGAGTCTGATGTCGGCCCCCACGACCACCGCCTGCGGGTGGTCCGGTGCCCGGAATGACACCGAGCTGGCGGAGGGAGTCGTCAGCGGACCACTCGAACCGCGGATGACCCGCCACTTCACCGATCGGATCGCCACGGCCGACTTCACGGAGAGGCGCACGCGTGAGCCGGGAATGACCTGCAGTCGACCGGTGTGCGTCAGTGCCGGCGCGATCTGTACCGCTGTGATTGCCGGCTTCGCACCCTTCGT
The DNA here is from genome assembly GCA_903915555.1 of uncultured Micrococcales bacterium. GTDB lineage: Bacteria > Actinomycetota > Actinomycetes > S36-B12 > CAIWTL01. The sequence goes on from CAIWTL010000519.1 coordinate 5,412, forward strand.
GATCTTCGTCTTGGATTTCGACAGATGACGCAGCACGTCGGGTACGCGCTTGAGTCGGGGATCGACCTTGCCGCTCCTCCCGGTGAGGGCGTTCACCACCACGCGCCGCCGCTCAGTCGCCCCCCCTCCTGTTGCGGTCACCTGGAAGACGAAGCGGTGGGAGCGCTGCAAGGGTGGCAGCACCACGTTCTGCGGGACCACTGACGCCGAGGCGGACTCCCGCTGTTCGTCCAGGAAGTCGACACGCGGCGTCACTCCCCGGCACTGCGCGACCCGGTTGGCCGACTTCGGCGTCGTGCACAGTTGTGACCAGCGAGTGCTGACCTGACGTCCTTCGACGCCTCTCAGCCTTCCCTGCAGTTGTACTGTTCGCCTGCCGGCGGGCGAGCCCGGTGCGACGAAGAAGGGCGAGCCCGTGACCGCGCTGGCCGACAGCCGCATCCGCTGGTCGATGTCGACCGCGCCTGATGCTGCGGTCGATCTGGCCAGCCAACCAGTCGAGCGGAACGTGCCCAGGGCACCGTGTCCACCGCCGATGCCAGCCACAACACCCTGCTCCTGCCAGTTGGCGGTCGCCTTGACCGTTGCCTGGTGACCGTCCTGTCTACGCCCTTCGACCTGGATATCGATGTTGGGCGGTACCGCACGCGACCGGAGGGTGGCCGGGCGCGCCAGGGTGCACAAGCCGACACCGGACTTCGTCCGGCAGCGCCAGTCGTCACCGATAGCCCGCGACACTGCGCCATCGGCGGTGATCCGCACCGACACGCGCCGAGCGGCCACACCCGGAGCCGCGCTGCGCGCGAAACTCAGCGTCGCGACGCCGGAACCACCGACGCGGCCTGCGGTCGACTGCTGGATGCCGACCGAGAACGCCGGTCCCTGCGTCATCCAGACGTTCCGTCGCATCGCCCGCTGCTTGGCCGACATCGCGGACACGGGAACAGCGGATGGTGGAACGGACACTCCGTTCGCGGAGAACAGGTCCCGGGGAAGGGCTGGACCCACGGACCGTGGGTGCCGGAAGTGTCGAGCGCTCCCGGTGGGGGCCTGGACCGACTGCGACTCCTGCGGAGTGGTGGGCTCAGTCGCCGCGGACTCCACTGCCTCCGGGGCCGTTGGGGACGCCTCGGGTGCCGGGTCGCCTGCCACGGCCGACGCGGGCGGTGATCCTGACAGCAGGACCACGGCGCTCGTCAGGGCCACTATCGCTACGCGTGCTTCACGTCGCATCATTCGGGGCCTCCCACGCTGACCCGTGCGGACCTCGAATGTAAGGGACGGAGACGGCCGTCTCCATCGGAACCCCGAAAAGCCGACCGCAGATCTGACCCGCAGCGTCGTTTCCTCGCGAACGCGATTCAAGCCCCGTACGGGGCTGATCTGCGGTCGACCTCAGGGTTGGGTGACGGCGAGGGTCCAGGGGGACCGACTGTTGCGGGGCTGCGTCAGTGCCACCTCGAACTCCTCACCCACCGCCGCCGCCAGTTGTTCGGGAGTGCGCGGAGTCGAGCCGCTGCGGGTACAGAGGGCCCTCGCCACGAGGCCACGGGTGTGTTTCGCCATATGGGACACGGCCGTCCCGGAGTCCTTGCCGAGAACCCGGATCTGGACGGTGCGTTCCGGGGCGGTGCAGGGCCACGCCTGCTGATAGGGAGCAGAGCGGCAGTCGACCACGACTCCCCGGGTCACCTGGGGACCGAGGACGGGGTCGAGGTGAGGGCGCCAGAACCGGGCGAGCGGGCCCACACCGGGAAGATCCACCGTCATCGACAGGCGGTAGGCGGGAATGCGGTCGGTCAGCCGCACCGCTCCCCACAGCGCCGATATCACCAGCAGGGCGCGCGCCGCCCGTCGCCTGCCGGCGGCATCCATCGAGGCGAGGTCCAGTGCCTCGTAGAGCACACCGGAGTAGACCTGTGCGGCGGGAGCGGCCGGCAGAGTCCACAGGTCGACATTGGCTCGGACCTCGGCGTCCAGGGAGGCCCCGACCCCCAGCACCGCCGATGCATCCTCCCGCGCACTGAGCGTGGCGAGCGCGTCGCCCACCGCCAGCCGGGCCGACGTGAGTGCGGGGAACGACAGCCCGGCCAGGTCGACCGGTCGCCGCCGCGCACCCGCACGTCGTTTCCCCTCCGAAGGAGGGAGCAGGATCAGCAACGGATCAGCGGGTCAGTCGGTCTCGCCCAGGATCGCCCGCGCCAGTGTCTCGGCCGAGCCGGCGACGTCGGAGGTCCCGTCGAGCTTCACGTCGGGGTTCTCCGGCGCCTCGTACTCCTGGCCCACGCCGGTCATGTTGGGGATCTGCCCGGCCGCGGCCTTGCGGTACAGGCCCTTCGGGTCACGCTCCTGCGCAACCGCGAGGGGGGTGTCGACGAACACCTCGATGAACTCGTCGTTCTCGAAGATGTCCTTGGCCGCACGACGGTCGGAGCGGTAGGGGGACACGAGCGCGACGATGACAACCAGTCCCGCGTCGGCCATGAGCTTGGCGACCTCGGCCACCCGCCGCACGTTCTCCGCGCGGTCCTCGGGGGTGAATCCGAGATCGCGGTTGAGGCCGGTGCGGACGTTGTCGCCGTCGAGCACGTAGGTGTGCACACCTTGCGCGTGCAGCATCGCGACGGTCGCGTCGGCGATCGTGGACTTGCCCGAGCCGGACAGGCCGGTCATCCACACGACCCGGGGCGGATGTCCCTTGAGCCGCTGACGCGCTTCACGGTCCACGGCGTAGTCGTGCGGGGTCACGTTGAAGGCCCGGCGCATGGCGTGGCGGGTGAGGCCGGCCGCCACGGTGTCGCTCGTGACGCGGTCGACGAGCAGGAATCCCCCGGTGTCGCGGCACATGTCGTACTCGTCGAGGGGGATCGGCGAGTCGGTGGCCAACTCGACACGACCGATGTCGTTCATCTTCAGCAGGCGGGCGGCGTCGTGATTGCCGGTGACGACGTCGAGGCGGTGCCGCACCGACGTGACAGTGGCGGGCACGACCTTCGGTCCGACGTACAGCAGGTAGGAACGGCCGTGGGCCAGGGGTTCCTCACCGGTCCACACCAGGTCGGCCGCGAAACGGTCGGCGGGCTGGGCCTGTCCCTCGCCGGCGGCGCTCAGCAGATCGCCGCGAGTGATGTCGACCTCCCGGTCCAGCGTGATCGTGACGGTCTGGCCCAGGGTGGCGGCCTCGACGTCCCCGTCACCGGTCACGATCCGGTCGACCGTGGCGGTCTGACCGGAGTCGGCGACCGCGATCACGTCGCCGGGGCGGACGGTGCCGGAGACGATCGTGCCGCTGTAGCCGCGGAAGTTGCCCTCGGCGCGGGAGATCAGCTGAACGGGGAGTCGGAACGGCGCATTCTCGTCGCTGTCGACCGGCTCCCACGCCATGAGAGCGTCCATCGCCGTGGGTCCGTGGTACCAGGGCATGGCCTCCGTGTCGGAGTCGATGACGTTGGCGCCGGTCACAGCGCTGACCGGGATCGCGGTCACCTCGTCGATGCCGAGGCGCGCGGCGGCGGCGCGCACGCCACCGGCCAGTTCCTCGAAGGTGGCGTGCTCGTAGCCCACGAGATCCATCTTGTTGATGGCCACCACGATGCTCTTCACACCCATCAGGGCGCAGACGGTGAGGTGGCGATAGGTCTGCGGACGCAGACCGCGAGCGGCATCCACCAGCAGGATCGCCAGGTCGGCCGTCGATGCGGCGACCGCCATGTTGCGGGTGTACTGCTCGTGACCGGGGGCGTCGGCGATGATGACCCGACGTCCGCTGGGCAGGTTGAGGTGCCGGTAGGCGACGTCGATCGTGATGCCCTGCTCGCGCTCGGCCTCGAGGCCGTCGGTGAGCAGCGAGTAGTCGATCTCGCCGACGGGGATGGTCGACCCGCCGCGCCGGGTCGTGCGCGCGTACTCGAGTTGGTCGATCGGCACGGAGTCGGTCTCGACCAGCAGCCGCCCGATGAGGGTGGACTTGCCGTCGTCGACGGAGCCGCACGCGACCATGCGCAGGACTGCCGACTGCATCTCGGCAGCGCGCTGCAGGGAGTCGGTCGCGGAAATGAGAGTCGCGGTCATCAGAAGTAGCCCTCCGCCTTCTTGGCTTCCATGGACGAACTGCCCTCACCGTCGATGAGACGGCCGGACCGTTCCGACATCTTGGCCTCGCCCATCTCCGTGATGAGTGAGTCGAGGTCGTCCGCCTCGGACTCGACCGCACCCGTCAGGGGGTAGCAGCCGAGCGTGCGGAACCGGACGCTGCGCATCTCGGGCTGTTCACCGTCGCGCAGCGGGAACCGCTCGTCATCGACCATGATCAGGACCCCGTCACGCTCCACGACGGGACGCGGCTTGGCGAAGTACAGCTCGGGGATCGGGATGTTCTCGCGCCGGATGTAGTTCCAGACGTCCATCTCGGTCCAGTTGGAGATCGGGAAGGCCCGCATGGTCTGCCCTTCGGACAGTCGGGTGTTGGCGGTGCGCCAGAACTCGGGTCGCTGCTTGCGGGCGTCCCAGCGGTGGCCGGGCTCGCGCAGGCTGAAGATGCGCTCCTTGGCGCGGCTGCGCTCCTCGTCGCGGCGGGATCCGCCGATGGCGGCGTCGAACTTGTACTGGTCGAGGCCCTCGCGCAACGCGACGGTCTTCATGACGCGCGTGTACTCGTGGGTTCCGTGGGTGAAGGGGGTCACTCCCTCCGCCACCGCGTCCTGGTTGGTGGCGATCCGCAGATCGAGGCCGAGTTCCTCGGCACGTCGGTTGCGGAACGCGATCATCTCCGTGAACTTCCACGTCGTGTCGACATGCATGACCGGCATCGGGATCGGTGCGGGGGCGAAGGCCTTGATCGCAAGATGCAGCAGCACCGAGGAGTCCTTGCCGATGGAGTACAGCAGGACCGGGTTGCGGAACGCCGCCGCGGTCTCGCGGAACACGTGGATGGCTTCCGCCTCGAGCACGTCCAGGACAGCGTTCTCGCTGACCGAGTTCTCGACCTCAATCTCTGGCGTGTGGGACACACCGACCTCCCTGGTGGGGCAACCTCGTCAGTCTACGTGGCCGCGGGGACTGTCCTCCGCGGCGGCGAAGGCGAGTGCCTGGATAATACCTGAAGATATTCTCAGGATTCCCTCTTCAATCAACTCTATGGCCGCGGGATGGATCTGGTACCCGAGCACATGGGGATCCGGAACATCGTCCGGATGCCAACTCAGCGGTGTCTCGTGCGGCTCCGCGTCGGGGGTCACCGGTGCGGTGCCCCGGGCGGCGTCCAACTCGGCGACCCACCACGTCAGGCGGGCCGCAGGATCCTCCGGCACCGCGGGGGCGCCGGGCGGCATCTGTCCAGCCGCCGTGTACCCGGACACCACGTCCGACAAACCCGCCGCCTGCCGCAGCGTGAAGGTCCGGGCCCGGGAAGCCGGATCCACGCGGGCCAGTTCGGCGCGATGTGACCGATCCAACGCCAGGATCAGACCGGCATCCGACAACATCTCGGCGTCCACGAGCCGCGACCGGTGGCGGCCGAGTGGCGTGACGCCGCGGTCGGCCGGCCCGTCGGTGGAGGACTCGACCACACTCAGCTCCGAGTCCGTGGTTCCGCCGTATTCCCGCGCGACGAACTCCCCCACCAACGCGCTGCTCAGGTCGCACGCCGGTTGACCGGCCTGCGCGGCCACACCCGCGGAGTGGACGGCGACGGGCCGATCGGCGAGTTCCCGGCTCAGGAGTGCCGCGGCCGCGGGTGACCGGCAGATATTCGCCGTGCACACCACCAGGATCCGGAACACGACGCCCACCCTGTCATGCCCGGGGAGTCCGGTGCCCGTACTGGGGACCCGGGTTGTCCCCAGACCGGAGATCGTCCTGGCGCCGGCCGGGCGGCGACCGTAGCGTGGGGGCGACGGGATGGACCAGACTGGGCGGGTGATCGAGATGAGCGAACCGCAGGTGTGGACGCTCATCGCCGTATTCGCCGCCGCCCTGGTCGGCATCCTGACGCTGATGTCGACCATGTTCGTGCGGGTGGTGCGTGGCGAGATCGCCGG
>CAIWTL010000520.1 GCA_903915555.1 uncultured Micrococcales bacterium
ACGCGGACTTCGCCCACCCCCTGCCGGTCCTGGTCGACCCCGGCGAGCAACTGCGATATCTGCCACTGGACCTGTCGCTGTCGGCGTGTGTCCAGTGGGAGCTCGGTGACCCGCCGCGCAACGCCATCTCGCTCACGGGCGTCATGCACACTTTGGCCTCCTACCGCGAGTTGCCCCATGGTTGGCGCACCACCCCCGATGGGCGATGGACCGACCACTACATGTGGCAGCAGTATCTGTCGCCCCGACGCCTACGAGCGGTCACCGGGGACCTGGCCACGACGATCAAGCTGGTGGGCGACGGCGCCGACCCGACAGCGGCAGGACCCCGGATCCAGGAATGGTGGCACCGCATGCACTCGCCCGGCTTCGACACCTGGTGGACTCAGCAGGTCGGGGGTGCAGTCCGAAGTGCCGCCGTCGAGGCGGCCATGCACCGCTCATGGCTGGAGGATCGTGTCGCAGCGCTGGACGCCGAGGCGGTGGCCCTGCGGCGCCAGATCGACCGGCAGGCCGGCGAGGCCGAGCAACTGCGGCACGGGCTCGACCATCGCGCCGAATCCGAGCGCCTCCGCGCAGCCGAACTCGATCTCATCCTGTCCTCGCGGTCGTGGCGCTGGACCGCACCACTGCGCCGCCTCGCCGCACATCCCGCCGCGAAGCGGGGGTTTCGGGCCCAGGGGCCGCTCCGTCCACCCGGCGCATGAGTACCCTGCCCCTATGGCTGTCGAATCAGGCAAGACACAACTGGGTGCTCCGCTGCCGGACCTCGTGCTGCGGGACGTCGACGGCGCCGAGGTGGCTCTCCAGGACCTGCAGGGCGGCGGACCGCTGGTGATCGTGTTCAGCGCCAACCATTGCCCGTATGTGCGGCACGTCGAGGGCCTCCTGGGAAGCATGGCCGACGACCTCTCCCCCGCCGGCGTGGCGTTCGTCGCGATCGCCTCCAACGACGTCGACACCTACCCCGACGACGACGCGCCCGGCATGCGCGAGCAGGCGGCCCGCGCCGGGTGGAATTTCCCTTACCTGGTGGACGACGACCAGCACTCCGCCGCGCATGCTTTCGGAGCGGTGTGCACGCCCGATTTCTTCGTCTACGGGGCCGACCGCAGGCTGGCCTACCGCGGCGCCTTCGATGCGTCGACACCGAAGAACGGGGAACCGCTCACCGGCGATCTGCTACGCGGCGCCATCGATGCGACCCTGCGCGGGGAGTCGGTTCCCGAACCGCAGCGTCCTGCGATGGGGTGCGGCATCAAGTGGCGTCCCGGCCATGAGCCCGAGGCGGTGAGCTTCTCGTGAGCGTCGATGTCGACATGTGCGTGGTCGGAGCCGGGCCCACAGGGCTCTATGCCGCCTACTACTCAGGCTTCCGCGGCTGGTCCACCGCCGTCGTGGACGCGCTCCCCGAGGTGGGTGGCCAGATCACGGCCATGTATCCCGAGAAGGACATCTTCGACGTGGCGGGCTTCCCGGCCGTGCGCGGTCGTGTCCTCGTCGAGGAGCTGCGGAAGCAGGCCGACCAGTTCAGCCCGCAGTACCTGCTGGGCGACCAGGCCGTGTCCATCGACACCCCGGAGGGAGGCCCCGTCACCCTGAGCCTCGCCGGTGGCGAGACGGTGAGCGCCAAGGCGGCCATCATCACGGGCGGCATCGGCTCCTTCAAGCCCCGCCCACTGCCGGCGGGAGGCGAGTGGGAGGGCCGCGGGCTGGTCTTCTTCGTGCCGCAGCCCGACGATCACGCCGACAAGGATGTCGTCATCGTCGGGGGTGGGGACTCGGCCCTCGACTGGGCCCACATGCTGTACCCCATCGCGAAGAGTGTGACCGTCGTCCACCGTAGGGATCAGTTCAGGGCCCACGCCAGCATGGTGGACAAGGCGCGGGAACTGGGTATCGAACTCATCACCCCGTGCGAGGTCACGGCGATCCGGGGGAATGACCGCGTCACCGAGGTCGAGGTCACCAGCAAGACGGACGGCTCCCTGCGGGTGCTGCCGGCCGACACGGTGGTCGCCGCGCTCGGATTCATCGCCAACATCGGACCGATGTCGGAGTGGGGCCTCGAGCTCGAGAAGCGTCACATCAGGGTCGACACCACGATGGCGACCAATCTGCCCGGAGTGTTCGCCGCCGGAGACATCGCCGTGTATCCGGGGAAGGTTCCGTTGATCTCGATCGCCTTCGGCGAGGCGGCGCTGGCCGTCAACAACGCGGCGCCCATCGTCAGCCCGGAACTCGGCGTCTTCCCCGGTCACTCGAGTGGGGAGTCGAATTGACGGAAACACCAGATCAACCGTTCCCGCGAGACTCCTTCAAGGACGTCCTGACCGCCAACGAGGAATTCGCGGAGTCCTTCGGCGCCAACGAACTCACCGGGGTCGCCCGCAAGGGCCTGGCGATCATCACCTGTATGGACTCCAGGATCGACCCGTTGCGGGTCGTCGGGATGTCGGCCGGCGA
>CAIWTL010000521.1 GCA_903915555.1 uncultured Micrococcales bacterium
GCATGCCGGTAGTCGGCATTGCTGTCGAGCGTCACTTTGCCGTCTAGGGCGAGGATGCGGCCGTCCGGCGTCCGGACCAGCGGGTTGACCTCGACGAGGGTCGCGTCCTCCCTCACGAGGACGTCCCACAACTTGACCAGGACGTCCGCGACCTCGTCGGCCACCTCCGCGGGGAAGCCGGCCGCCGCCACGATCTCCGCGGCCTTCGCCGGGTTCACCCCGTCGATGGCATCGACGCGGACCTTGGCAAGGGCCTCGGGCTTGGTCTCGGCGACCTCCTCGATGTCCATGCCGCCCTCGACCGACGCCATGGCGAGGAACGCACGCTGCGCCCGGTCGAGCAGGAAGGAGACGTAGTACTCCTCGTCGATGTCGGCGGCCTCGGTCACCAGGACCTTGCGGACGGTATGACCCTTGATGTCCATGCCGAGGATGGCCTGCGCATGCTCGAAAGCCTCGTCGGGGTTCTTCGCGAGCTTCACACCACCGGCCTTGCCGCGTCCGCCGGTCTTGACCTGCGCCTTGACCACGACAGTCGTCCCGATCTTGCGGGCCGCTTCCCGGGCCTGCTCGGGGGTGACGCACACCTCGCCCGGGACCACCGGGACACCGTGCTCCCCGAACAGGTGCTTGGCCTGGTACTCGAACAGATCCATCCGCCGGTCCTCCTCGCGCGATCGCACCGACAGGTTATCCGGGGGCGGTCGGCCCGGATGCACCGGTCCCCGCGGGGGCTGCCCGAGCCCGCCACCGGCGGCGCGACCATCGACGGGCGACTGCCTACGGAATCCGTCGCAGATCGCCCTGTTGGGAGGCAGTTGCGACACTCTCGGCGGACAAGAGGGCTGATTCGCCCCGGTCGGTGGGTTAGGTTCGGCGCTGTGAGCGACCAGCGGGATGCCGCGCAACGCCAGGGTGTGATGCGGCGAGTGCGGCGCACCACACGGCGCGGCGCGAAGGCGATCCTGAGCGCTCGCGGGCTTCGGGGGGCGGCTGTCGAGGTCGCGTGGCTCACCACCCACGCCGCCATGTACCCCCTCGGCCTCGCCGAGGAGAAGGCGCGTTCCCAGGTGGAACGGCACAATCTCGAGGGGTTGCCGCCTGTCCAACGGGGTCTGCTGATCGGCGACGTCGAGGCCGCGGGCACACCGATCGTCCTGGTGCACGGGGTGGTGGACAACCGCACGATATTCACGCTGCTGCGGCGCGGACTGCGGCGGCGCGGGTTCGGCCGGACGGTGGCCCTCAACTACTCACCGCTGTCGATGGACATCCGCACCGTCGCGCAACGACTCTCCGACCTCATCGAGGACGTGACCCGCGAGACGGGATACGAGCGCGTCCATATCGTGGGGCACTCCATGGGGGGCCTCGTCGCGCGCTACTACGTGCAGTGCCTCGGCGGTGACGAGCGCGTCCACACCCTCGTCACCTTGGGGACACCGCACGACGGCACCTCCCCGGCTCGTTTCTTCCCCATCCCCGTCTCGCAGCAGATGAAGCCGGGCTCCGACGTCATCCGTGAACTCGGTCGGTCGGCCAGTGGCTGCCGCACCCGGTTCCTGGCCGTGTGGTCGGACCTCGACCAGGTGATCATGCCCAAGCGCAACGCGCGCCTCATCCATCCGGACCTGAACGCACGGAACGTCTTCGTGCGCGGGGTCGGGCACATGTCGCTGCCGGTCGACGGCCGCGTCGTCCACGAGATCTGCACCACCCTGGCCCATCTCGATCACGACGGCTCGATCCTGACCGAGGGAGTCACGTCGATCGACTCCGAGCGCCCCCGCGCCGGCCACGTTCCGGACCAGCGCACGGCATCGTCCCGCGCCGCTTCCCAACCCGCCGGCTGACCACCCCGTCCTCCCCCGGCCTCCGGCAGTGACGGCACATCTGCCTCCGGCAGTGACCACACATCTGCCCCGGAGGTCGAAAACAGCCCCGCCAGGGCACATCTATGACCTGTGCGGGGCAGATGTGCGGTCGGGGGTCAGAGTTTGTCGAGGCGGGCGTAGCGCAGCAGCAGGCGCTTCACGCCACCCGACCCGAAGTCGACGGTGGCCTCGGCCCTGTCGCCGATCCCTGTCACGCTGACCACGGTACCCATGCCGAAGGTGTCGTGGACGACGCGATCGCCGCCGGCGAGCACCGGGACCTCGGCACCGCCCGACCGCCCCGACCGCCGCGGAGGGGGCGCCGGGACCGGACGGTCCCAGGTCGTCGCGGACCGCCGCGCGGTGTCACCGGTGCGCTGCCAGTCGATCAGGTCCTCCGGGATCTCAGCCAGGAACCGCGATGCGGGGTGGTGCTCGGGAGCGCCCCATGCGGACCGTGACGCGGCCCGCGTGAGGTAGAGGATCTCCCGAGCACGCGTGATGCCGACGTAGGCCAGTCGGCGCTCCTCGGGCAACTCGTCGGTGTCGAGGGTCCGAGCGTGCGGGAAGATCCCTTCCTCCATGCCTGTCAGGAAGACGACGGGGAACTCCAGCCCTTTGGCCGTGTGGAGGGTCATGAGGGTCACCTGCCCCTCGTCGGAATCCGGCACCTGGTCGGCGTCCGCCACGAGGGAGACCCGCTCGAGGAAGCCCGCGAGGGTGGGCTCCTCCGACAACTGTTCGTAGTCGACGGCGACCGACTCGAGCTCACCGAGGTTCTCGACGCGACTGATGTCCTGCGGGTCGTCGGAGTCGGTCAGCGACTGCAGGTACCCGGACTCCTGCAGTGCCGCGGACAGGACCTGCGAGGGCGGCGCGCCCCCTTCGGACAGCTCCCGCAGCCGGCTCATCATGGCGTGGAACCCACTGACCTGCTTGACCGCCCGGGACGTGAGCGCGGGGACGTCGGCGGCATGAGCGCACGCCTGGTCGAAGGAGGTCCCCTTCATCGAGGCGAACGCGGCCAGTTCGGTCTCGCTGGTGTCGCCGATGCCGCGCTTGGGGACGTTGAGGATGCGCCGCATGCTCACATCGTCATCGGGGTTGGCGATGGCCCGCAGGTAGGCCACGGCGTCCCTGATCTCGCGACGCTCGTAGAACCGCACGGCACCGATGACCTTGTAGGGCAGCCCCACCCGGATCAGGACCTCCTCCAACGCCCGGGACTGCGCGTTGGTCCGGTAGAAGACCGCCACGTCACC
>CAIWTL010000522.1 GCA_903915555.1 uncultured Micrococcales bacterium
CAGTGCCCGAGACACGGGCATCGTGACTCACACGTAGCTCCTCGACCACTTGGCGGACCACCTGCGTCAGGTCACCGTCGGCGGCGAGTGCCCGTGCGCGCTGCCGCTCGTAACCCGCTCCGGCGCCGATGATGCTGCCCACGCCCGTCAGTTCCCTCACGCATGCCAACCGCTCGGCCACGGGAAGCAGCCGCGGGACCAGGTCGTTCAGTTCCTCGATGACCTGCGCCTCGTGATTGTGATCGTCGGTGATGAGGATGGTGTCGAGTCCGTAGCGCGCGCTGCGCCACTTGTTCTCCTGAACGTGCCACGGCGGGAGGGTCGGGAGAGTCTCCCCCCGCGCCAGCCGATCGTCGAGATCGACGATGAGGCAGTGGATGAGCGCCGCCACGGCCTCCACCTCCTCGAAGGTCGACATCGCGTCGCAGACGCGCACCTCGATGGTGCCCAGCCCGGGAGAGGGTCGGATGTCCCAACGGATCTCGTTCAGCACGTCGATGACCCCGGTCGTCAGCAGATCGTCGACGTAGGACTCGTACTGCGGCCACGTCTCGAACTGGAAAGGAAGCCCCGCGGTCGGCAACTGCTGGAAGAGCAGCGCCCGGTTGGAGGCGTATCCGGTGTCGACGCCGTCGTAGAACGGCGAAGAGGCGGACAGCGCCTGGAGGTGGGGGAAGAACCGCAGGAGCGAGTTCAGCACAGGAAGGACGCGGTCCCGCTCGGGCATCCCGACGTGCACGTGGATGCCGTAGATCAGCATCTGACGCCCCCACCACTGCGTGCGGTCGATGAGCGTCGCGTAGCGGTCGGCCGGCGTGACCCGCTGGTCCTCCCAGGACGCGTAGGGATGCATACCTGCGCTGAACAGGTCCACCCCCAGGTCGTCGGTGACGTCGCGCACGACCGACATCGACTCGGCGAGATCGACCATCGCCTCTCCGACCGACGAGCAGATTCCCGTCACCAGTTCGACGGTGTTGAGGAGAAGTTCCTTGTGGACGCGGTGCTGGGGGCCACCGTCGAGCCGCTCGAAGACCTGATCGGCGACCGATACGAGATCACCGCCGGCGGGCTCCACCAGTGCCATCTCCCACTCGACGCCGATGCTGTGCCCGGCCGAGGCCTCGAACGGGATCGCGGTCCGGCTCCGACCGGGATCGCTCATGGTGCCTCCGACATCCGGCCCAGATTACCGCCGGGCCGTGACGCCTTGCCCGGTCGACGGCGGCGGGGATCGGGGAACTCGAGACTGGACGGAGCGGGACTGCCACAATCCGCTCATGGCGTCGCGCATCGAGGACTACGGGTTCATCAGTGACAACCAGACGGTCGCGCTGGTCGGCAAGGACGGCTCCATCGATTGGCTGTGTGTGCCCCGCATCGACTCGGGAGCCTGCTTCGCCGCGCTGTTGGGCGATCAGGACAACGGGCGGTTCCGGATCCGCCCGAAAGCCGACGACGCGCGGGTGACGCGGCGGTACAGGGACGGCACCCTCATCCTCGAGACCGAGTTCCGCACCAACGACGGCGTCGTACGTCTGATCGACTTCATGCCGCAGCGCAGCATGCATCAACTCGACCGCAATCCCACCGTCGTGAGGATCGTCGAAGGTGTCTCCGGGACCGTGTCGATGCGGCTCGACCTCCGGATGCGCTTCGACTACGGCTGGGTCGTGCCCTGGGTACGTCACATCGATGGCGGCCTGACGGCGGTGGCCGGGCCGGACGGCCTCGTTCTGCGTTCGCCCATCGGGCTCAAGGGGCACGACCTCCACACGAGCGCGGAGTTCAGTGTCGGCGCCGGTGATCGACTCCCGTTCGTCCTGACCTGGTTCGACCCGGCCGGGGACGTGCCCGACGCCGTGGACGCCGAGGAACTCCTCGACGGGTGCGAGAGGCGGTGGCGGGACTGGAGCTCACGCGGCACCCTCACCGGCCCGCTCGCCGACCAGATCAGGCCGTCGATGACGGTGCTGAAGGGACTCATCTACGAACCCACCGGCGCGATCGTTGCCGCCGGTACCACGTCACTGCCCGAACAGATCGGGGGGGAACGCAACTGGGACTACCGCTACTGCTGGCTGCGGGACGCCTCGATGACGATGCAGGCGCTCGTCCAGGGCGGCTATCTCGAGGAGGCCAAGGACTGGCGGGACTGGCTGCTACGTGCCATCGCCGGCGACCCCCAGCAGCAGCAGATCATGTACGCGGTGGACGGCACGCGACGGCTGCCGGAACTCGAACTGTCGTGGCTGTCCGGCTACGAGGACTCCGCCCCCGTGAGGATCGGCAACGGCGCGGCCGCCCAGTACCAACTGGATGTGCCCGGTGAGGTTCTCGACGCGCTCAATGTCGCCCGCTCGGCGGGCATGGCACCCGACAAACACGCGTGGTCGGTGCTGCAGACGATCATCAAGCACGTCTACCGCGTGTGGGACAAACCCGATGAGGGGATCTGGGAGGTGCGTGGGGGGGCGCAGGACTTCGTCTACTCGAAGGTCATGGCCTGGGTGGCCGCCGACCGGGCCGCTCGCAGCCAGCACCTGGCCGACGACCCCCACGCGGCCAAGAAGCTGCGGGGCCTGGCGGACTACATCCACGCCGACATCATGGCGAAGGGCTTCGACGAGGAACGGAACACCTTCGTGCAGGCCTACGGGTCGAAGGCCATGGACGCCAGTCTGCTGCAGATCCCCATCGTCGGATTCCTCCCCGGTGACGACCCCCGCGTCGTGGGCACGATCAAGGCCGTACGCGAGGAGTTGGAGCAGGACGGATTCGTCGCGCGATATCTCACGGAAACCGGCGCGTCGGACGGTCTGAGCGGCACAGAGGGGTCCTTCCTCATCTGCTCGTTCTGGCTCATCCAGGCGATGGCCCTGGCCGGACAGCTCGACGAAGCGCGGGAGTTGCTGCAGCAGATGCTCGATCTGCGCAACGACGTGGGCCTGCTCAGCGAGGAGTACGACCCGGTGAACAAGCGGATGCTCGGCAACTTCCCGCAGGCCTTCAGCCACATCGGGCTTGTCAACGCGGCTCTCGCGAGTAAGGCTTGTAGTTCCGGATGACCCGCCGGTGGACCGTGGGCACGGGGTGACGAAGTGATCTCACTTGCGGACTTCCCCTGACGCACAGCGGCGCCATGGGTCATCATCGGCACAGTACGCGCCGGTCCTTCCCCGGCCAGATCGACGACGTGAGAGAACGAGCATGATCGACCGCTTCAAGGAGCGCGCCGGCCTGCCTGCCGCCCTGCTCGCAGGAGGTGTGCTGTTCGCGTGCGTGCCCCTGACCCCCGCGATGGGACTCATCGGCGTCCCCGATGCGCCCGAGGTCGCGCAGGCCGATGCAGTCGTGGCGGTGGAACCCGACTACCGCAGCCCGGTGATCGTCACTGCGTCGGCCGAGGAGCAGCGGCAGATCCTGGCCGCCCAGGAGGCCAAGCAGCGCGCCCTCGAGTTGAAGGCGGCCCAGGAGCAGGCCGCCCTCCTCGCCGCGGGAGGTACGACGACGACCACGACCACGACGGGGGCCACCGGAGGTTCCACCGACAGTGTCACCACCGGTGGACCCATCCCGACCACCCCGGCCACCAGCAAGACCCGCCAGATCCAGGGGCTCGTCCGCAAGTACTTCCCCGCGAGTGAGGTCGGCAACGCGATGGCGGTCTCGGCCTGCGAGTCCGGCCACAGCGATGCCAAGGGCGCGGTGAACTCCGACGGCACCATCGACTGGGGTGTCTTCCAGTTGAACGACGGCGGAACGCTGCAGGGGGCCCTCGATGCCGTCGGGGTCTCGTACTCCTCGACCGCCGAGGCCCGCCAGCTCGCCCTGGACACCGAGATCAACGTGAAGGCGGCCGCACGGCTCCAGGCCGAGCAGGGCTGGGCGCCGTGGGTATGTGCGTACAAGATCGGTGTCGTCGCCGGTCTGTACTCCAGCACTCCCGGACCGATGGACGGCAAGTTCGACCAGTGGGGCAAACCGACCGTCGACGTTCCCGTGGTCAATCGGGATCCGGGCGCGGACAACGACCCCGCCCCCGCACCGGTGGTGACCCCCAAGCCGGATCGCGACAAGCCGTCGGCGACACCCAAGCCCACCCCCACCAAGCCGACCCCGGCGAAACCGACGCCCACCCCGGTCAAGCCCACACCCGCGCCGGCGACGACCGCACCGAGTTCCCCGGCACCTCCACCGGCGAGCCCACCGTCGCCGACCCCGGGTCTGACCGGACCGACCGGGGTCGGAGCGACGAACTGACCCCTGGGATGATGCCGGGGTGACGATGCCCTCCCCTGCCGTCGCGGCGGTGCCCGTGTGGGCCTCCCGCCTGAACCTGGTCGGTGCGCTGCTCACCTGGGTCCTGCTGGTCGGCAGGCTCGTCGTCAACCACTGGCACAACTACGGTTGGTGGTCTTACAGCGCCGGTGAATGGCTGATCAACTACGGCGGTGGCTTCGTCCGCCGGGGAGCCGGTCAACTGTTCCTGGACGTCCCGGGGCTTTCCGGGATCGCCGCGCTCGAGCTCTGGCTCGTCGCCCAGTGGACCGTGATCGTCGTGCTGCTGGCGGTGGTCGTCAGGCGGGTCATGGCCCGTACCGGCTCCGGGTGGGCGATCGGTGCGTGGCTTCTGCCGAGCTGGTTCATCGTCGGAACACTGCAGTTGCTGTGGCGTCCGTTCGGGGTCACGGACCTCCAGTTCCCCACGCGCAAGGAGCAGTACTACCTCATGGTCGTCCTCGTGGCCGTGGTGTGGTGGCAACGCAGGATCTCGTGGCCATCGGTCGGGGTTGTTGCAGCCCTCCTGCTGCTGGGGGTCCTGTTCCACGAGGGTTTCGCCCCACCCGTCACCGTGGCACTGCTGACGGTCGGCTGGTGGGCCACCGCGGGCGCCCGCCCGGGACGGCGGGTCGGTCAGGCTGTCCTCCTGGTCCTCCCCGCCTTCGTGGCGGGGGTGGCGGTCCTACTGAACCCGGGGTCGGCCGGGACACGCGTGCGTGTGTGGGACGCCGTCGATCCGGCCACCCGAGCGTGGTACCTCGATGGCGATCAGCCCCCGCTGACCGAGGGCATCCCCGGCGCCATGTACTACCTGGGAACAACCGCACGGGACGGCCTGCACCAGGTGCAGTCGATCTTCCTGGCCAACTCGTCCTGGGTGTGGTGGGTCCTCAACGCGGTCGTCGTCCTCGTGGCCGTGTCGGTCGTGGTCCTCTTCTGCGACCGGTCCGCCGGCAGCCTGCGGCGGCTGCTGGTGCCCATGGGCCTTATCCTGCTGACCCTCCTGCCGCTGTTCGCCATCGCGATCGACTGGGGCCGATGGGTGGCGCTGCTGGCCAACCTGTCCCTGGTGGTGGGACTCGCGGGCGTGCTCATGGCCGCGAACACGCGTCCCATGACGGCCGACCGCAGGAGCGTCTCAGCGTTCGTCGTCGTTCTGCTCGTGGCTGCCGTCTACGGACTGCCGGAGATCGCCGATGTGAGCTGGGGGTTTCTGGGGCGACCCTGACATCGCGTACCCTCGTGGGCGGAGGATTCGCCTAGTGGCCTATGGCGCTCGCTTGGAAAGCGGGTTGGGTTCACGCCCTCGCGGGTTCGAATCCCGCATCCTCCGCACCGATGAGGGGTCGCCCGCCGGGCGGCCCCTCATCCGTCCGGTGGGGGGCGCAGCGCGCTGTCGTCCGACATGACGTCGACGACAAGATGTGTGATCGTTCCCGAGACCCACAGCGGCGGCAGATCGGACGCGGGTGACAGCGCCGAGCGGACCATCTCAGCGGGCACGCGTTCGCGGAACACCCCCACTGTCAGGTGGGGGATGAAGAGCGTGCTGCGGTCCTCGGGGGGGTTGTGGGCCGCCAACGTCGTGCGCACCGACGCGATTCCCGGGGAGACGACTGCGAGGTAAGCGGCGGACGGGAAGAGGTCCGCCCCTCCGATCGTCATCCCGATGCACTTTCCCTCCGGGACCGCACGGGGCCGTTCGCTGCCCGACACCCAGGCGGTGACGTGGGGGTGGTCGGGCGCCGACGGAGCGATCAGATCGCCGAGCAGGTCCGCCACGAGGGCGCGGCGCCGACGGACGCGTGGGTCGTCCACGACGGCCACCACGACATGCCACCACCGAGGCCCGCGCCGCCAGGACCGCAGGACCTCCGGGTCACCGGGGTCGGTCCACCCCTCAGCCAAGCCACGGCTCGCTCAGTCGAACCAGCCTGTCGATCGTCTTGTTGATGCGGGGGATGTATGGCAGGTCGAAGGCGGCGGCGAGGAGGAGCTGCATACCCACCCGGTCCACCGCCGCGCAGCGCAGGTCGGCAGCGAGTCCGGCGAGGTAGGCGTCCTCCTCGAGAGTGAGACCGTTCGCGGACAGTGCGGCGCGGTGCTGCGCGGCGTGGTGGTGGAGGGTGTCGTAGTCGACAGCCGGATCGAGAAGGAAGGTCAGCATCTCGGCGACGTCGCGCTGGGGTGAGTCCCGGCGGGCGATCTCCCAGTCCAGCGCAAGGACCCGGTCGTCGGCGTCGAAGCCCACGTTCCGTTGGTTGAAGTCGTTGTGGGTGAGGACGGTCGGCATGGCGTCCTTCGCGGGGTGCCACGCGCCGGCAGTGGCGATGGTGGCCTCGCGGCGGGCGACGACCTCCGGCGTCACGATGTCGGGGAACCTGTGGGACGCGTCCGTCAGCATTGCGCGCCACAGACCGTCATCGGAGGTGAACGTGTCGGTGTCGGTTCGGGGTGGCAGCCAGGCGAGTTCCGCTGCGACTGCCGCCGAGGCGGCGTGGACCGCGCCGATCGCCCGAAGTGCTGCATCGATGTGTTCACCGGACCAGTGGTCCACCGAGCCACCCGCGTCCATGCCCCGTAGCGGGCTGACGTCTCCCAGGAGCACGGCGCGCTCACCATGGGCGGTGATCGTGCCGAGGTAGGGCGGCAGCAGGGTCATCAGCTCGGGCATCGTCACGGACAGGTCGTAGACGTTGGACTCGCGCGCCCCGGTACCCACCACCTCGCGGGTGGAATGGAAAGTCGCGTAGGGGGCGGGGAGCTCGACGTCGTAGGTGTCGCAGATCCAGGGGATCACGGTCTCACCGATGCCGTGGACGGGGTTCACCTTGACGACGAGGTCGACCACGCGCTGCGGCGTCGACACCGTCAGGGGTGTCACACCGTGGACGTCGGCGTCGTCCATCGGTCCGTACTTGACGGCCAGCCACGGCTGGTCGTCATGCGGCACCGGCGGAGGGCGCTCGATGTCCACGACGGTCGAGGGCTCACCGTAGACATCGCTGAGGATGTGCGGAAGGCCGGCTGCGATCTCGGAGAACTGCACACGTCACCATGGCACGCCTCCGTTGGCCGCCTCCAGTCGGCGGCCGCGGGCCTCACCCGATGTCGAGGGCGTGCATCTGACCCGAGCGGGTGCCGAAGTACATGCTCCCGTCCCACACCGCGGGGGTGGACTCGATGCACCCGCTGAGCTTCTTGGACCACAGCCGTGCCGGACGCCGTTGCGTGTCGGAGACGTCGTAGGCGTGCATCTCGCCCTGGCAATCCCCGATGAGCAGGGTGTCGTCGACGACGACGGGCGACTGCCAGGTCGGGCCGGGGAGGGTGAAGCGCCACCGCACGTCCCCCTTGTCGCGGTCGATCCCGAGGACATCTCCGCCATTGGTGTCGAAGATGACGATGTCCTTGTAGAGCGCGGGCGTGCCCCAGATACCCGCGGGTTTGGCGCCCTGGTCGTCGACGGACCACACGAGGGGGTTGTTCTTCTTGCGCGGGTCGAGCTTCATCATCTGACCGACCTGCTGACTGCGGGCGTTGCCCTTCTCGTACTCGGCACCGACGTAGAGGTACCCCTCCTCATCGATGACGATCGAGGCGTCGGTGTCGTCGCCGGTCCAGAAGCGGAAGACCCGCTTGGGCTCCTTGCCCTTGTCCAGCCCCTTGATGTCCCACCCCTGCACGAGGCCCGCACTGTTGGCGAAGTAGACGGTGTCCTTCCAGATGGCGACGGAGTTCTCGATGGAGACCTGGGAGCTGCCGAAGTCGCCCAGGAGTTGGTCGTCCCACCCGGGCGCGTTGAAGACGAGCTTCGGATCGACCTTGACGTTGCCGTCCTTGTCGTACTTGCGGTTCAGCTTGACGATGTGGAACTGGCTGTTCTCGCCGCCCTCGAACAGGTAGTCGTCGATGACCAGCGGGGAGCCGTCCCAGTCGTCGTTCCACAGAACGGGGGAGACGGCGTCGGCGTTGAGGCTCCACAGTTGCTTCGGCTGGTTGCCCTGGAAGGAGATGACCCGCAGATTGTTGTCCCGGGAACCGGTGTAGACCAGCGGATAGCCATCCGGGTCGATGGTCACCGAGCCCTTGATGATGTCGCCGGTCTTGAACGGCGGGATGATGTCTCGGCCGTTGTCGGCGTTGACGAAATGGACGCCGTAGTCGTACGCGCCGAAGACCACCCAGGTCTTGCCCTCGCGCTCGAACACTGACGGTTGACCGGTCCAGCCGGTGCCGCACCACTGTTCCGGACCGCTTCCGTCGTCGCTGACGCCGCACATCTGTCCGTTCTTGGGGTAGGCCCACTTCTCGGTGGGGGTGGAGTCCGAGACGGTGCCGCCGCCGTAGAAGGTCCGGGTGGGGTTCCCACGGAAGGTGATGAGCCCCCTCACCTCACCCGGAGGGTATGGCTGGCCGACGCCGGACGGGTCGGACCAGTAGGGGGACTCGGGTTCCGTCGTCGGCTCGGCCGACGGTGTCACCGCTGCCGCATCGCCAGACGGGTCGCTCCCCGGCGGCGGAGGGCTGCTCGACGAGCACGCGGGTACAAGGGCGACGGCGCAGATGATCAGGGCAGCGCCCCATCGGGAAACGGGAAAAGACACGGGAGAAGCGTATGCCGACCGGCCGGCGAACACGCACCGCGTGAGCGGTCACGATCCGGTGTCGGCGGAGTCGGCCGCCGCCGGGTACGCCTAGCATGCGGCGCATGGGCGTCCTCATCACCGCGGTGGTTCTCCTGCTGGCCTGGGTGCTGGCGGCCCTCGGCGTGGCGCCCCCCGGGGCGCAGCCCGGAGACGACTTCTCGTACTCCGCCATGCGGTGGATGATGGCGCTCCCCGTCGGCGGCAGCGCCCTCGTGAGCGGATTCATGCACACGGTCCAGCGCAAGAAGATGGCGGCCATGATCGGATGGGAGAGCAACGGGTTCCAGATCGAACTCGGTTTCGCCAGCTTCGGGATCGGGATCGCCGGGATCTGGGCCACGATGCTGGGTCCGCAGGCGTGGCTCGCCATCTCGGTGATCATGTCCGTCTTCCTCCTCGGCGCGGCGGCCAATCACATCCTGGAGATGGTGAGAGACCGCAACTTCGCCCCCGGCAACTCGCTGATCCTGATCTACGACATCGGCCTGCCGGTGTCACTGTGGGCTCTCCTCGTGGGGGGCGGCATGCTGACGGGAATCACCGGCTGAACCGCGCTCCGGAGAGCTGCGACCGACAGCCGGACCCGTTGTTACCGACGGGTAATGACTTGTCCTAGACTCGTGAGCGACCCGCACGTCACCCGCGTAGGCCCGGTGATGCGTCCTGACGGGTCACACGTGTCGCGGGATGTTCCCGCGAGGACTCGAGGAGAGATCTTGTCGGGCGAAGCATTCATCTACGAAGCCATCCGGACCCCGCGCGGCCGGGGCAAAGCCAACGGTTCACTGCATGGGGTGAAGCCGGTGTCCCTCGTGACGGGACTGCTGGACGAACTCCAGACCCGCCACCCGGACATGGACCCCGCACTCATCGACGACGTGATCCTGGGGTGTGTCACCCCCGTCGGTGACCAAGGTGCCGATATCGCCAAGACGGCCGCGCTGGCCGCGGGACTGCCCGACACTGTGGCCGGTACCCAGATCAACCGCTTCTGCGCGTCGGCCCTCGAGGCCGTCAACATGGCGGCCCAGAAGGTCAGGGCCGGATGGGATCAGTTGGTGGTGGCCGGCGGCGTCGAGTCCATGAGCCGTATCCCGATGGGATCCGACGGCGGGGCCTGGGCGATGGATCCCCAGACCGCCTACGACACCTACTTCGTGCCGCAGGGCATCAGCGCCGACCTCATCGCGACCACCGAGGGTTTCACCCGCGACGACGTGGACGCGTACGCCGTGCTCTCCCAGGAGCGCGCGGCGAAGGCCTGGAGCGCGGGCAACTTCACCAAGTCCGTGGTGCCCGTGAAGGACATCAACGGCGTCACGATCCTCGACCACGACGAGCACATGCGCCCGGGCACGACGATGGCGGATCTGGCCAAGTTGAAGCCGTCCTTCGCCGGGATCGGAGATATGGGCGGCTTCGACGCCGTCGCGCTCCAGAAGTTCCACTGGGTCGAGAAGATCGACCACGTCCACACCCCGGGGAACTCGTCGGGCATCGTGGACGGGGCAGCAGTGGTCCTCGTCGGGAGTGAGGAGGCAGGGCGCGCCGCGGGTATGACTCCTCGTGCGCGGGTCGTCGCCACCGCCGTCAGCGGGGCCGACCCGACGATCATGCTCACCGGTCCCACGCCGGCAACGGAGAAGGCGCTGCGCCTGGCCGGGCTCACCCCCGCCGACATCGATGTGTGGGAACTCAATGAGGCATTCGCAGCCGTGGTGCTCAAGTGGGCCAAGGACTTCGACCTGCCCATCGAGAACGTGAATGTCAACGGTGGCGCCATCGCCATGGGCCATCCGCTGGGTGCCACCGGGGCCATGATCTTCGGCACGGTCGTCGACGAACTCGAGCGCAGCGGAGGCCGCTACGGCCTCGTGACGCTGTGCATCGGCGGCGGCATGGGCCTGGCGACCATCATCGAGCGAGTGTGAGGACGGGAATGACGAACATGATCAAGTGGGACAAGGACGCCGACGGGATCGTCACGCTCACGATGGACGACCCCGATCAGGGTGCCAACACGATGAACCGGACGTTCCAGGACTCCCTCGCGGAGACCACCGAGCGGCTCGTCGCCGAGCGCGACTCCATCACGGGGATCATCCTGACCAGCGCCAAGAAGACCTTCTTCGCCGGCGGCGATCTGGGTCTGCTGGGCAAGGCGACCAAGGAGGACGCGGCGGAACTCGAGGCGCAGTCGCTCGCCATGAAGAAGAATCTGCGCACCATCGAGACGCTCGGAGTCCCGGTCGTGGCCTGCATCAACGGCGCGGCGCTGGGTGGCGGGCTGGAGATCGCGCTGGCCTGCCACCATCGCATCGCGCTGGACGTCAAGGGCTCCGAGATCGGGCTGCCCGAGGTGTCGCTGGGTCTGCTGCCCGGAGGCGGCGGAACCGCACGCACCGTCCGCATGTTCGGCCTGCAGAAGGCCCTGATGGAGGTGCTGCTGCAGGGGCAGCGACGCAAGCCGGCCGCTGCCCTCGAGGTCGGTCTGGTCGATGAACTGGTCTCCACGCCCGACGAGATGATCGCCAACGCCAAGAAGTGGATCAAGGAAAATCCGGAGTCCATCCAGGAGTGGGACGTCAAGGGCTACAAGATCCCGGGCGGCACGCCCAGCACCCCGAAACTCGCGGCGATGCTCCCCGCGTTCCCCGCGAACCTGCGCAAGCAGGTCAAGGGCGCTCCCATGCCGGCGCCGCACCACATCATGTCGGCGGCGGTCGAGGGCGCGCAGGTGGACTTCGATACCGCCGACCGCATCGAGACGCGCTACTTCGTGGACCTGGCGACCGGCCAGGTGTCGAAGAACATGATCAAGGCGTTCTTCTTCGACCTCCAGAACATCACCAAGGGTGGGGCGCGACCAGAGGGCTTCGAGCCCTACCGCGCGAAGAAGTTGGTCGTGCTCGGTGCGGGGATGATGGGGGCGGGCATCGCCTACGTCTCGGCCCGTTCCGGTATGGAGGTCGTCCTCAAGGACATGACGCTGGAGGCTGCGGAGAAGGGCAAGGACTACAGTCGCAAGCTCCTCGACAAGGCTGTCAGTCGCGGGAAGATGACGCAGGAGGCCGCCGACGAGGTCCTCGACCGCATCGTGGCCACGGACGACGCGGCCGACGCCAAGGGCGCCGACCTGCTCATCGAGGCGGTGTTCGAGGACCCGGCGCTGAAGCACAAGGTCTACGCGGAGATCGAGCCGTACATGGCCGAAGGTTCGCTTCTGGCCTCGAACACCTCGACGCTGCCCGTGACCGGTCTCGCCGAGGGCGTCTCGCGGCCGGCCGATTTCATCGGCATGCACTTCTTCTCCCCGGTGGACAAGATGCCGTTGCTCGAGATCGTCGTCGGTGAGCAGACCTCCGACGAGGCCATCGCGAAGGCGATCGATGTCGCGCTGCAGATCAAGAAGACCCCGATCGTCGTCAACGACAGTCGCGGGTTCTTCACGAGCCGCGTGATCGGAACGTTCATGGGCGAGGCCGTGGCGATGCTGGCTGAAGGTGTTCCCGCGCCCTCCATCGAGCAGGCCGCGCTGCAGTCCGGGTACCCCACGGGGCCGCTCGCGCTGTTCGATGAGGTCTCTCTCACGTTGGGGCGGCGGATCCGGGAGGCCTCCCGCGAGGCCGCGGCCGCGGAGGGCTGGGATTTCGCCGAGCATCCCTCCTACCCGCTCATCGACAAGATGGTCGTGGAGTTCGAGCGCGGTGGCCGTGCCGCCGGCGCGGGCTTCTACGACTACGAGGACGGTCGGCGTACGGCGCTGTGGTCGGGGCTCGCCGAGAACTGGGGTGGTGACGTCGATCCCAGCTCGATCGACTTCACCGAACTGCAGGAGCGGATGTTGTTCGTGGAGGCGCTCGACTCCGTGCGGTGCCTCGATGAGGGTGTGTTGCGGTCTGTCCCGGAGGCCAACATCGGCTCCATCTTCGGGATCGGTTTCCCTCCCTGGACCGGTGGTGTTCTGCAGTACATCAACGGGTACGAGGGAGGCCTGTCCGGTTTCGTGGAGCGCGCCAACGAGTTGGCCGCCAAGTACGGCGACCGGTTCACCCCGCCGCAGTCGTTGATCGACAGGGCCGCCGCGGGCGAGACCTACGTCTGACGGAAGCGCCCCGAACGGAACTGTGCCCCGGCCGCGGCCGGGGCACAGTCATGTCCGGGACGCCTGGTAGAGGTCGGCGCACGACGTGGGCCATACGGTCTCGAGGGGGCGTCGCCGGGAACCCGTCCAGGGCGCCGGGGGCGCCTGGATCCGACTGGCCACCCGGTAGGCGTCGGACTCGTACTCGCCACGGAGCCACCGGAACCGGTGCCACGCCTCGTCGAGATCCTCGACCAGGGGGATGCCGACGATCCGCATCTGGCCGACCGCGTGGTCGAACTCCTCCCGGGTGAGGGTGGACGGTCCGGTGGCCGGATCCTCCCGCAGGCGGTGTTGGCGGGTCACCTGCCCGTCGGTGCGGATGGCGCGGTAGAGGGCGCTTCCCCGGCTGCCGGTGAGGTGGCCGGGCGTGGGCTGCTCCAGGTCGTCACTCGTGATGACCGCACGTCCGTTCTCCATGAGCACCCGCATCACGGCCAGGGTCTGGGAGCCCTCCGCGAGAAGTGACGTGAGGTCGCCCGGTCGGTGGTGCCGGGCAACGGTGAGCTCCAGCGCGGCTGCGTCCATGCGTGCGATGAGGGTCGTGACCCAGGAACGCATGGGCCCCGAGGATCGGAAGTACGCCAGGATCGGATACATCGTCTGGGCGACCCGGACGCTGCACACCCAGTCGATCCACCCGTCCCCCACCGGATCCAGGGTGCCGACATCAGCGAGGCGTCGGCGGCACAGCAGCTCAGCGCCCCAGGCGGGTTCGCCGGACATCACACTCGACTTGGTGACGCCGGTCTCGCGGTCGGTGTAGTCGGTGAAGAGGAAGATGAGGTACCCGACCAGCACCGCGATGATCACCATCCCGGTGAAGGCAGCGAGCAGGACGATGCCGATGAGGAGTGGGCCGCCGTTCTCGTCGATGATGCCCAACGTCATGAGCCCAGAGCCCGCCTGAAGGGCCGCACTGGAGATCGAGGTTCCCGTCACGGCATAGACCAGGAGGGAGAATCCGAGCAGGAATCCGGCCACTGCGATGAGGAGGGTCGCCACGACGATGAGTGGCCCGAGGGCCGAGAGGAAACGATGCTGTCTGCCGAACGACCATCCGGTGCGCGCCACGGTGGTGATCACGAGTTGGGTGACGAGCCGGGTCACCCGGACGAACGGGGACGACACCGGTCGGGGCACCAGGAGTTCTCCGATGAGGGCCTGAGCGATCCCGACGATGACCACGACTCCCGCGACGCCCGCGAGCCACCGAAGAACCATGGCGACCTCCTTGCGGGACTCTACGGCCGAGCCGTTGGTCATGGGGCGGCATTGGATGAGCCGGGTGACCGCCCAGGCCCAGTAGGGTTCGTCCATGGCGGACAGCACCCGTTCGGCGTGGACGCGCAACTTCTATCCCCGTGAGGGCGATGGCGTCGCCTTCGACCGCGTGGTGTTCTTCTCCGACGCCGTCTTCGCGATCGCCCTCACGCTGGCCGCGGTGGAGATCGGCATTCCCGAGGTGGAGGGTGACACGTCGTCGGTTCACGAGCTGTGGGCTGCGGTGGTGGCCAAGGGCCCGGCACTCGTGGGGTTCCTGGTGGCCTTCCTCGTCGTCGCCTTCTATTGGCGCGCCAACCATCGCTTCACCATGACCCTGCGGGGGATGGACGGGACCTACGTCGCCGCGGTCATCGCCTACCTGGGCCTCATCGCGATCCTGCCGCTCCCCGCGGCCATGGTGGGGGAGTACGGGCAGAACCCGCTCGTGGTGGTGATCTTCG
>CAIWTL010000523.1 GCA_903915555.1 uncultured Micrococcales bacterium
AGACCCAGGACCACGACATCTCGCTGCCCGAGGTGCTCGACGCGATGATGGAACAGAACGCCTCGGACCTCCACCTGGCCGCAGGATCGGCCCCGACCATCCGGGTCAACGGCTCACTGCGCCAGTTGCCCGACTTCCCCGTCCTGGATGCCGGGATGATCCAGCGCACCATGTATGGCGCGATCACCCAGACGCAACGGGAGAGATTCGAGGAGGATCTGGAACTCGACTTCTCCTACAGCCTTCCCGACCGCGGTCGCTTCCGCGTGAACATGTACAAGCAGCGGGACGCCATCGGTGCCGCCTTCCGCATGATCCCCTTCGAGATCAAGTCACTCGAGGCTCTCGGCATCCCACCCGGAATCAGGGACTTCGCCGCATTGCCCCGCGGCTTCATCCTGGTGACGGGTCCCACCGGTTCGGGAAAGTCGACGACGCTCGCCGCGCTGATCGATCAGGCCAACAGCACGCGGTCCGAACACATCATGACTGTCGAGGACCCGATCGAGTTCCTCCACGAGCACAAGAAGTGCCTCGTCAACCAGCGGGAGGTGGGGACCGACACGAACTCCTTCTCAGCGGCTCTCAAGCATGTGCTGCGCCAGGATCCCGACATCATCCTCGTCGGTGAGATGCGTGACCTGGAGACGATCCAGGTCGCCCTGACGGCGGCGGAGACCGGCCACCTGGTGTTCGCGACCCTGCACACGCAGGACGCGGCGCAGACCATCGACCGCATCATCGACGTGTTCCCGCCGCACCAGCAGCAGCAGGTGCGCCAACAGTTGGCGGGTTCCCTGCAGGGGGTGGTGTGCCAGACGCTCTGCAAGACACTCGACGGCAAGGGGCGTGTCGTGG
The DNA here is from genome assembly GCA_903915555.1 of uncultured Micrococcales bacterium. Lineage (GTDB taxonomy): Bacteria > Actinomycetota > Actinomycetes > S36-B12 > CAIWTL01. Next base: position 859 of record CAIWTL010000523.1, read on the forward strand.
CCACCGAGGTGCTGGTGGTCACTCCTGCGGTCCGGAACCTGATCCGCGAGGGTAAGACCCACCAGATCTACTCGGCGATGCAGGCCGGCGCGCAGCACGGGATGCACACCATGGACCAGCATCTCGCCAGGCTCGTCCGGGAGGGGCGGATCACATACGAGACCGGGGTGGAGAAGTGCCACCACCTGCCTGACTTCAATAAACTGTGTGGGAGGAGTGCCTGATGGCCGCCACCGCCACCTTCGAGTACCAGGTCCGCGACCGGGCCGGAAAGCTCGTCAAGGGCAAGATCGACGCCGAGTCCCCGGCCGCCGTCGCCACCAAGTTGACGTCGATGGGATACGCCCCGGTGTCCATCGAACAGGCGGGCACCGGCCTGAACAGGGAGATCAACATCCCCGGGTTCGGGGAGAAGGTCAAGCTGGCCGACCTCGCGGTGATGTGCCGTCAGTTCGCCACCATGATCAACTCTGGGCTGACCCTGCTGCGGGCGCTGACGATTCTGGAGGAGCAGACCCAGAACAAGGCACTGGCCAAGGTTGTGGGAGAGGTCCGCGCGGATGTCGAGGTGGGTTCCAGCCTGTCCGCCTCACTGGCGAAGCACGAGGACGTCTTCCCACCGCTGATGATCAACATGATCAAGGCCGGCGAGCTGGGTGGCTTCCTGGACTCGACACTGCTGCAGATCGCGGCGAACTTCGAGGCCGAGGTCAAGCTCCGCCAGAAGGTGAAGTCGGCGATGACCTACCCCGTGGTGGTCCTCGTCATGGCGATCCTCGCCCTCACCGCCATGCTGTTGTTCATCGTGCCGGTGTTCGAGGGCCTGTTCACCTCCCTGGGCGGCGAACTGCCGCTCCCGACCCGGATCCTCGTGGCCCTGTCCAGTCTGTTGAAGCTGCTGTCCCCGGTGATCCTGGTCGCTCTCGTGGTGGGCGGGATCATGTGGCGGAAGTACAAGCGGCATCCGAAGGTCCGCGACGTCGTGGATCCCATGAAGTTGAAGATGCCCGTGTTCGGGTCACTCTTCCAGAAGATCGCGCTCAGCCGCTTCAGCCGGAATCTCGGTTCGATGATCGCCGCTGGTGTCCCCATCCTGCAGGCGTTGGACATCGTGGGGGATACCTCCGGCAACGTCGTGATCGCACGCGCGGTGGCGGACGTCAAGGAGTCAGTACGAACAGGTGAGTCCCTCGCGCGGCCTCTCACGCAACACGATGTGTTCCCGCCGATGGTGGTGCAGATGATGGCCGTGGGCGAGGACACCGGCTCCCTCGACACCATGCTCGCCAAGATCAGCGAGTTCTACGACCAGGAGGTCGAGGCGACCACCGAGGCGCTGACGTCGCTCATCGAGCCCATCATGATCGCGGTGGTCGGCGGACTCATCGGGGCCATGCTCATCGCGCTGTACATGCCGATCTTCAAGGTCTTCGAACTGGTGAAGTAGTCAGCAGCGTCGCGGAGTCACCACTGCGGAGTCGTTGTCGACTGTCGCGCTAGCGTGGATGTCCTGCGGGGCGGAGAGCCCCACCTGCATCCGAGCCCTATCACCGGAAGCGACCGCCCATGCCGAAGAACACCATCTGCCTGTGGTTCGACGTCGACGCCGAGGAGGCTGCCCGCTTCTACGCGGAGACCTTCCCCGACAGCCAAGTGA